>DALTWR010000052.1 GCA_029986975.1 Methanocorpusculum sp. | reverse complement strand
TCTCTATTGCTTTTTCATATAAAGGTAGCAGTGACAGTGCCCGTCTTTTTCAACATCAGCATCAGAGTCTCTGCACGGGCAGATATACTGTTTATCTTTTTCTTCATCACCGGTCGGCAGTCTGCAGGGGCAGTAGCGTTTTCCGCGCAGAATCTGATTTCGTGCCAGACCTTCGATTACCGAATCGGCTATAGCTGTCTCGGGATTCAGCATCCATCCTTTGTGCTCTGCAACATGTTCAATTATCGGATGTATCTTTTTTGCAAGTTCTAAGACTTCTTCGCGGTCAGGTTGTACGCCGTTCATAATTATAATTCATCTCCTGCCTTCATCAAGCTGCCGGACGCGATACGCTCCAAATCTTTTTTAAGCAGCTTCTGCTGAACCGGTTTTAAACGGTCGATGAACATTATTCCGTCGTGATGGTCTTTTTCGTGACAGAATGCACGGGCAGGAAGTCCTTTTAATTCGCGCTCAATAATTTCGCCTGACTCATCCAGATATCTGCAGGTGATTTTTGACGGACGGCGCACCGGACGCTGAATGCCCGGAATACAGGGACTTCCTTCCATGTCCTCCGTGAGAGCTCCTTGTGAGAGAATCTCCGGATTTGCGCCGCGAATAAATACTCCTGCCGCATTTACGATAAAGAGCCGGCGGCATTCTCCAATCTGCGGAGCGGATAAACCAACGCAGGCATTTTCACGCATGGTATCTTCCATATCATCTAATATTTTCCGTTCGACATCGGTTATTTCTGCAACATCGCTGCATTTTTCCCGAAGCCGCGTGTCCCCGTAAAGAAGGATAGGACGAATCATAGTATGAAATGGGTGTGATTCACTATTAAATACACCGTTTGACGACAGCAGCGAACACAACAGCAAATCTATTTACCAGACAGAAACAACACTACTCCTCATTCATGCCTGAACAAACTGCGTCTGACGCCGGAGGTCCCGTTTACAATATCAATGATAAACTTCCGCTGTCAACGCTTATCTTAACCATCCTCCAGCATTTCTTTGCGCTCGCTGTCTATATCACCTATCCGGTTATAATAAGCGGTGCTGTCTGCGGCAGCGAGGATGTTACAACAACACTGATTTCAGCGACGCTGGTAGGCTGCGGTGTCGCAACAATTCTTCAGGCGCTTAGAAGAGTTGGAAGCGGGCATGTTCTTCCGATAATTCCAAACTCATCATATCTTCCGGCATCCCTTCTTGCAGCGACCGGCGGAGGGCTTCCGATGCTCTACGGAATGCTTGTTGCAGGCGGTCTTATTGAGATGATTATCAGCCGTTTTACCCGGTTCTTCCGGTTTATTTTTCCGACTGAGGTTTGCGGTACGGTGCTCTTTCTGTTAGGTATAGCGATAGTTCCGTTTGCATTTCCTCTGTTTCTCGGAAGCACTGACTCATCGCCGCTTGATGCTGCATCCGCTGCTGTTGGTATCATCACTCTTGCATCCATGATTATTCTAAGCGTCATTAAAAAACGCATCTTCAAGTTCTATTCGACGCTTATCGGAATTATCATTGGCTTTATTGCCGCAACCGCATTGGGTGTTTTCAGACTGGAATCATTTACCGAGATTTCATCTCTTACGCCTTTCGCTGTTCCTGAGTTTGCATTTCTGACCGGTTATGACTTCAGCCCTGCGCTTTTAGCTCCGTTTATCATCGCTGTTATCTGCATTGTTATGAAGACAGCAGGAAACATCACCCTCCTGAATTCCTATACAGGAAACACGGATAAAAAATCCCTTCGGAAAGGTCTGTTTGCAGAAGGCGCAGGCCTTCTTATCTCCGGAGTTCTTGGAGGGATTGGAACAGGAACATCATCGAGTGCGGCAGGTCTTGTGGTAAGCACCGGTGTTGCATCCCGCAGGGTTGGATTCGGTTTAGGGATTCTTTTAATCATCTGCGGGTTCATGCCGTTTTTCGGCTGGCTGTTCCATCTGATTCCAAAACCGATATTAGGTGCTGTTCTGATTTATGCAGTTGTGTTTGTGATGATGAGCGGCATTTCCAGTATTGCATCCCGTGTTCTTGACCCGCGGCGGATTTTTGTTGTGCTGCTTCCGATTTTAATCGGTGTTTCATCTGCGGTTTGTCCGTATCTGTATTCAGAACTTCCTAAATGGGCAGAACTGTTCTTTGCATCTCCCTTAACCGCAGGTTCGTTTGCTGCTGTGGTCTTAGGTCTGGTGTTAAAGATTGGTATTCCGCACCATAAGATGCTGATGACATCAGATACAAAAGAAATCAGGAAGTTTGTTTTTGAGTGTGCAGGGCTTTGGACTCTCGATAAAACGCAGACCGCAGAACTTGCTGAAGAAGCAGCGTCAGCCGCTCTCAAAAACCGTGCAGAAAGTATCAGACTTTCTTTGTCCCGCAGCCGTGAACATCTTGAGATGGCGTTTATCTGCGCGGGAGGGGATGTGCTGCATATTTCCCGCGAGCTAAACTAATGAACAAAGAGTCTTCGGCGTTTTGTGTGAATCCTGCATCCGTGGGCTAAAGACCGCACGCCAAACGCATAAAAATCCGCAGGAAACACTCATCCGAATCTAAGCCGTTAAATGGGTTCTTTTTGGATTCTGCGAGGATTTTTTTATAGTGACAGTCAAACGACTTTTTGGTATGCTTACAAAAAACCTGATGACTTTTAAAACAACACCCTGAAATCCCCTTCATCAACTCAGTGTGGTTTATGTAGTTATAGCACCATAAATAATAGATATGACCTTCGGAACTCTGCAGGATGTCGAGACACGGGGAAAGACTGTTCTCGTCAGAGTTGATTTCAACTCTCCCATCGACCCAAGCTCAAACACTATTCTTGATGATAAACGCTTCCGTGAACACGTTCCAACCATTCAGGCATTAGAGGATGCAAAAGTTGTCGTTCTTGCCCATCAGAGCCGCCCGGGCAAAAAGGATTTCACTACACTTACTGCCCATGCAGATAAACTGGAACGTCTGCTTGGTATGCCGGTAAACTATGTCGATGACATCTTTGGAAGCTGTGCAAAACGCGCCGTCCGCGAAGCACACCCGGGAGATGTAATCCTTCTTGAAAACACCAGATTCTCAAGCGAAGAAAACTTATCCTTACCCGCCGAAGAGGGAGCAAAAACACACCTTGTCCGCAAACTCGCCTCGATGGCAGATCTTTTCGTCTATGATGCTTTCGGAACTGCACACCGTTCCCAGCCCACCATTACCGGACTCCCGTATGCAATGAAGACTGTTGCAGGTCTTCTGATGGAAAAAGAAGTAAAGATGTTATCCAAAGTCTTTACGTCTGCCCCCAAGCCGGTCACGTTTGTCCTTGGAGGAACAAAACTCGATGACTCCATGGCTGTTGCAGAAAACGTTCTTGCAAACGGAACTGCAGACAAATGTGTTATAATTGGTGTGGTCGCAAACGCATTCTACCTTGCAAAAGGAATTGATATTGGAGATCCTTCAAAGAATCTTATCCACACATTAGGCTACGACAACGAAGTCGAGCACGCAAAACGCATCCTCGAAAAATACAGCGACAGAGTCATCCTTCCGGAGTTTGTTGCAGTGAAGGAGCAGGACGAACGCCGTGAGTATCCTGTCACCGCTGTTCCGAAGAACTGCCCGGTTATGGATATGGGTTCTGAATCAATCGGCATAATTTCTGATGTCTTAAAGAACTCGGGAACAGTTGTCATGAATGGCCCTGCTGGTGTCTTTGAAGATGCAAACTTTGCAGCAGGAACATTTGAAGTCCTTCATGCTGCAGCAAATGCAGAGTTTACCGTCTGCGGCGGAGGTCACACCGCAGCAGTTATTGAAAAACTCGGACTTGCCTCCGAATACTCTCACCTTTCAACCGGCGGCGGTGCCTGCATTGAGTTTTTAACCGGAAAGAAACTCCCGGCAATCGATGCACTCGAAAAGAGCTGGGAAAAGTTCAGAAACTAATCCATCACCATACTTTTTTTAATCTCGATATGTTTCTGCAGTTATGTCTGTACTGCGCTCATTAATCTGAAAAATGCGCCGGCGTCACCGGTTTTAAAATATTCATACCATGCATTAAGAGCATCATCACTCATCACGTCCATGTTTTTCAAAATCTGTTTTGCAAAAAGAAGTCCGCCGGCACTTCCTGCGGTAATCAGATTTCCGTCATTTACAGACAGTTCATCCGCATAGTATTCTTTGCCGCGGTAAGTCGGCACGAACATATCCAGAAAACCAACGCCGTTACTGGTATGCGGACGGTTATCAAGAAGACCTGCTCCCGCTAATGCTGTTGTTGCACCGCAGATTGCAGCAACTGTTGTCTTTTCCTCTTCGAGAAAACGATTTGCCGCAACAACTGCCGCAGCATTTTCCGTATCATTCCACGTATCTGCACCGGGCAGTACAAGTATATCTCCCGCGTGAGGAATAATCTCACGTATCAGACAATCCGGCGTTATGGAAATTCCGCCCATCGTTTTAACAGACTCCAAGGTGCTGCCTGCAAACCGGATTTCGTATGCCGGCGCATCCCTTTTAAAAAATCTGCGGGAATTTACTTCTGCGGTAAGATTTCCAATCTCCCAATCTGCAAGAGTATTTAGTACATAGATATAAAGTACAGGCATCGTATTCTATTCATATATTCTCTATTCAGATATATGCAATCCGAATTTATTTTGGATTTTCTTTAGCCGCCTTAAAATCCCTGTGTCAGATACAAACCATCAGCACCGTATCATCCATGTACTTTATCCCTTCTCAAACCAAATGATAATCTATTATGGTACAGTCATACGAAGATATGCTGAATGCTGCATATGACGGAATGGAGGAACCGACCGACTCCGGTGAACGTTTCAGTGTTCCAAAAACACGTGTTTACTTAGAGGGTAAGACGACAGTTCTCGAAAACTTTGCAGAGATAGCAGAAAAACTGAACCGTGAAGATGCCCACCTTTTAAAATACATCAGCGGAGAGCTGGGAACTGCCGCAAAAATCAATGGTACGCGCGCAGTATTCAACGGTAAATTCGAGCCGGAACAGTTTGCCAATATTGTTGAAGAGTATGTATCTGACTATGTCATCTGCTCAGAGTGCGGAAGACCGGATACAAAACTTATCAAAGAAGACCGTGTCTTAATGCTCCTCTGCGAAGCATGCGGTTCAAAACGCCCCATCAAGCGCCGCAAGGGTGTTGCAAAAGCAGTTTCTTCTGTCGGCAGCGTCGAGGAAGGAAAAGAGATGGAGGTCTCAATCGATTCCATCAGCAAGAAAGGCGACGGAGTTGCTCACGTTGGAAAATTCATTCTCTACGTTTCCGGCGTCAAAGTGGGTGCAAAGGTAAAAGTCAGAATCACAAAGATTTCCGGACAGGTTGCCTTCACACAGAAGATTTTATAATTCCTTTTTCTTTTTTCACTCGTTTACATTCGCAGCGAAAGAGAGCAGTTCACCGCAGTTACCACGCATCTTTCAGCAGGAAATCAGTAATTGACATACAGTGTACTCCATCCCTGTCCTCAGAGATGAATGAATCCATACTTACAAGATACTTAGGATACTGGTCACGGATTTCAAGAAGCGGTGAAAATTCACGATTCAGTGTATTTTCATCGCCCGCGCAGCGATATGTAACCTGCACATATATTCTTCCGCCGTTTTGTTCAGCAACAAAATCAACCTCTTTTGCATCAAGTTTTCCCACATAGACACGATACCCGCGGGAGAGAAGTTCCAGATAGACAATATTTTCCAGAATGCCTGGTATCATTGAGTCGCGAAGACCGAACAACGCATACAAAAGAGAGATATCACTTGCATAATACTTTTCCTGTGACTGCAGGATTGCCTTTCCGATGATATTATAGCGTGAGACTTTCCGTATCAGAAAAGCGTTTTCCATGTATGTCAGATACGTGTAAATCGTATTTACATCAAGTTTCTGTTTCTGCGCTTTCAGATAATCAGCAATACTTTTTGCAGAGAATAGATTTCCCACGTTGCTGAATATAAACTGCAGAATCTTATAGAACAAGGCAGTGTTTCGTATCTGATACCGCTGCACAATATCCTTGAGAAAGACCGATGAGAGAATGTCTGAAATAAGTGGAAGAGCCGCTTCTTTTTCATAGCCGCCGGCATGAATTGCCGGAAAACCGCCGAGCGTAAGATACCGGTTAAACTCTGCGGGAATATCAGGAGATACAATGTCAAAAAGTTCTTTCCTGAATTCCAGATACTCTGAAAATGTCAGAGTCTGAATTGGAATTTCCACATATCTTCCGGCAATATAGGTAGCAAGCTCTGATGAGAGAAGATTAGAGTTTGAACCTGTTAGTATAATGTCGAAATTGCCTTTCTCAAATAGAGATCTGACTGCTTTCTCCCACGAAGCAACCTCCTGTATTTCGTCCAGTAAGAGATAGTACTTTCCGTCGTCATGGACTTTATTCATGATATAGGTATGAAGAGCTGCAGCATCCTTCAGCGGTTCGGTTTCAAAGGAATCAAAGTTTATCCGGATGAGGTGTTCATCATCAGTTCCGTTTTCCCTCAGATATTCGGCTGCTAAAGACATAATTTCTGATTTTCCGCACCGTCTTACCCCGGTAATGACTTTAATCACTGGTTTATTCAGATATGTCATCAGTTTACTAAGATAGAGAGGACGTCCTATTATTTTATTTGAGATATTCATTATCATTATTATTTCGTTCCATAGGCATAAACATTTCTAAAAATGAGTTTTGTTTATGCTTATGGGAATAAACAATTTCAACGGTGCTATAGTTTTCGTTCTATGGGCATAAACATTTCTAAAAATTATTGTAACTATTCAGCCCCTTGTCTAAAATACAAACGGTTGATTTGA
>DALTWR010000051.1 GCA_029986975.1 Methanocorpusculum sp. | reverse complement strand
ATTGGATTTTTCCAGTGGCGTGTACTTTTAAAATCGAAAGGCTTCGCAGACTCCGGACGATTTTTTTGTAGCGCAGCGTGCCCGAGCCTTAAGCGAGGGCAAAAAAATTGTCCTAAGTCAGCGAGGTCTCCCGATCTTAGCAGTCAATACTCACTGAGGGCAAATCCCAGCCGTCAAATAAGATGGATGAATAGTTACTTTTTCTGAATTGTTTGAATGATGAGCGGGTTGTGTTTCATTTTAGGATAACACAACGGTGTTTTTCAGGGCATTCAGCATTTTGTCTGACGTCTGCTTAGATGTTTTACAAAACGCTGGAAGGACCAAAAAAAATATGGGGGAAATTTATGCAACCTTGAGGGTGTGCTTTTTCCAGATACCTGACTTGTAGAATGCGAAGTCGAAGATAAAGTTTGCAACAATACCGATACAGACACCGACAAACACAACAGCAATCGGCCATCCGTTTGCGATTGAAAGAACGGTTACGGTAATCGGAATAAGTACCTGCCCGAGAATTGCGCCAATCATACCCGGCCATGTCATACCTGCACCGTTCATCGCAAATCCGAAGGTAAACGCAATACCCATCAGAATAGATGCCAGAGGCACCATAGACATCCAGATTAATCCTACAGACATCGCATCGCCCGTTGCGCCGAAGAAGGTAAGAATTGCCGGTGCTGCAGTGATGAAGATAATCGCAATAATGCCCATGATTACCGCGTTGAAGATAGCTGCAAATTTGACAGTCCGAACTGCTTTATCAACACGTCCCTCGCCAAGACTCTGACCGACTAAGACACAGACTGCCTGGGCGATACCCATACCAATCATAAGACCAATCATATCAGTTCTGGTACAGACACCGTATGCTGCAACCGTTGCCGTTCCAAAGGCAGCGATTAACGCAGTCATTACCATAAGACCGAAGTTTCTGATACAGCCCTGAACTGCAGAAGGAATTGCGACTGTAGCGATTCCGCCGAAGAGCTTTCCGCTCCACTTGAACGGGCGTGCAAATCTGAGACCTGATTTCTTAGCGCTTGGAAGCGTGTACATAAGAACAATCATAGCAACGCCGCCAAGACCGCGGGCGATAATTGTTGCGTATGCCGAACCTGCGATACCGAAGACGCTGATTAACGCCGGGTTTAAAATCGCATTAAAGATGTTTACCCCGACTAAAACAAGCATCGGAATAATCGGCTTTCCGATTGCCTGGAATGCACAGGTCATAATGAACAGAATTGCTAAAATGAAACAGGACACCAGCATCGGGCGAAGGTATGCAACACCATGCACTGCGGTTTCAGCATTTCCTTTTGTCATCATAAGCATAATCTGGTCAGAGAAAAAGATGCCTATAACAGCGAGAATTGCCGCAATAATAAGCCCGAAGATAAACGCATGAGAAAGTGCCTGGGAAACCAGTCTTATATCATGCATTCCGTGGGCACGTGCAACATATGCAGCTACAGCGACTCCAAGACCTAAGAGGAAGGTTAAAAGAAGTGCAGTAACAGATGTTGCAGCAGAACCTCCTGCCATTACCGTCTGACCGAGTGTTCCGATGAAATGCATATCAACAATTTCGGTTACACTTTCAAGCAGGTTTCCTAAGATAATCGGGATTGCCAGAATCAGCAGAGTTTTAAGAACTGCTCCGCTCGTTTCTTTTTTAGCGGAATCAGCCGGTGCTGTTTCAGTCATTGTTTACCCCCTCGTATAAACGTGCACAGAAGTTCATATGGAAAATAACCGCAAACGGAATAAACAGTCCTGCAAAGATTATGCCGATGAAGTCTCCTGCGGCAGGAATGCAGGTAAAGAGATAGGCGATTGAGAGGATAGTTGCCATCAGCAGTACGAAGAGTGCATTCTGCAGAATAGTTCCTAAGATACACTTTCCCCACGATACTTTCTGTGTCATATCCGTGAGTTCAGTCAGTTTAAAGGCGTCAGAGAATTTTCCGGTACGTCCGAATCTGACTGCTGCCGGATTTGAAAGAATAAACACAATTACATATAATGCGGCAAAGATAATCCAGCAGGCTGACATTGCAAGATAGTAGATGACATAATCAATGTCCTGCGTCAGAAGGCCGCCCCATTCACTTACGCCGTAAATCATGAAGGAGCCAAGGAGAATCAGCACAATGGTGTAGATTACCATGATGATGACATATAAGAATCCTTCTTTGAGTGTTTTTCCGAAGTTTTTAAAGCCGGGTTTTTCATTTCTCAGTGTCTTTACGCAGGCTCCCGCAATGATGATTGTAAGAAGCACTGCTGCTATTATCAGGATGATTCCAACATTTGATACAGGGTTTACTCCGGTATCAAGCTGGCTGGAGAATAATCCAAGGATGCAGCAGACCGCAGCGGTCAGCAGAGCCATAAGCAGCCATGCGCCCGGGTTTTTAAAGGTGCCTTCTGCGGCACTCTTTAATGCAGTTCCGGTGATTTGAAATAAATCTGCCATGGCGTATTATTAGGCGGCTATGGGTTATTAATGTGCCGAAAAAAGAAATGATTGCTGAAGTATCATTGCGCAAAATAAAACAGAAGAGGATGGCTGCAGCTCAAATTATCTGCGTATCTCTTTTTACGTAAGGTACAGCAGCCCTGCACAGCTCAGTGAAGAACCATCCGGGAATTTCCGTCAAAGATATTTCAACAGAAAACAAACACTACAGCATAAAAGAGCATGACCGAACAAATAAAAAACGAACAGGGACTTACCACTGATGAAGTCCGTGACAGAATAAAAAACGGACTGGTAAATAAAACCGACATAAAGGTAAGCAAAAGCATCCTCCAGATATTTCTGACCAACATATTTACCTACTTCAACCTCATATTTGTCGTACTCGGCATCTTCGTCTGTACTGCTTTCGATGGAAAAGACTGGTCTTTTATCACTCAGTTATCTTTTCTCATCATCGTAATAGTAAATACACTAATAGGCATCTTTCAGGAACTCAGGGCAAAACATGTCTTAGAAAAGATGATTATCTTCAGTGCGCCGAAGACAACAGTCATTAGATGCGGCACAGAAGAAACTATACCTTCCTCTGATTTAGTAAAAGACGACCTCATCATCTTAAACGCAGGAAACACCATCCCCGCAGATGCACGAGTCGTTTCTGGAAACGTATCTGTTAATGAATCACTTCTCACCGGAGAAGAACGCGACATAAAAAAAGATGCGGGAGATTTTCTCTACTCAGGAAGCTATATCGTATCCGGCACATGCCGTGCAGTCCTTGAAAAAGTCGGCAAAGAGTCATACGTCTCGAAACTTTCCATCGAAGCAAAGAAGATGAAGCGGACAGAACAGTCTGAGATGACACGCTCGGTAAACACCCTTTTAAAAGTAATTGGCATCATCATCATTCCAATGGGTATTTTCCTCTTCCTCAATGCATTTTTCAGGACTGGAAACCCCTATGCTCAAAGCGTATTCTCAACCGCCGGTGCAATCACTGCCATGATTCCGGAAGGTCTCTATCTTCTCATGACCGTAGTTCTTGCCGTCGGAACTACAAGACTTGCAAAACGCAAAGTCCTCCTCCATGAGATGAAAAGTATCGAATCCCTTGCCCGGGTAGATGTCTTATGTGTGGATAAAACCGGCACAATCACTCAGCCCGACATGCAGTTTGCACGCCTCATATCCATATCCGGCACAGCAGAAGAAGAACTTGTACGGTATGTCAGAGATTCGACTGACACAAACAGTACAATGAATGCCTTGAAAAAGCACTTCAAAGATACTGCAGCAGCATCTGCGTCAGCTCCGCTTGAAGTCATTCCGTTTTCATCATCGGTAAAATATGGTGCAATCAGATATGCAGATAAAACGCTCTATCTCGGCGCCCCGGAATTTATTCTCGAATCTGATGAGACCATCCGCTTTAATGAACTCACCCGTGAGTACATGGCAAAAGGAGAGCGTGTTCTGGTCTTGGCATCCGAATCCCCGGCGAACTCAGGTGCGAAAACCGCTCTTGCAGCAGTAACTCTGCATAATGCCCTGCGGGAAAATGCAGTTGAAACATTCAGATACTTTACCGAAGAAGGAGTTGCCGTCAAAGTTATCTCCGGCGACAACCCGTTAACCGTATCTGAGGTTGCAGGACGAGCCGGCATTCCAAACGCAGAGTTATATGTCGATGCGACAACGCTGATCTCTGATGAACTGATTGCCGATGCCGCCTCTAAATATACTGTCTTCGGGCGGGTAACACCAGAACAAAAAAGAAAACTCGTGCTTGCTTTGAAAAACGCAGGACACACCGTTGCTATGACCGGAGACGGCGTAAACGATATTCTCGCTATGAAAGATGCAGACTGCAGTATCGCAATGGCGTCCGGCAGCGACGCTGCATGTCAGGCATCGCAGGTAGTACTGCTCGAATCTGATTTTTCCCGCATGCCGGATGTAGTTCTTGAAGGCCGCAGGGCAATTAATAATCTTCAGCGTTCTGCAATTCTGTTCCTTTCAAAGAACACCTTCTCGCTCATTCTTTCGCTGTTTGCGCTTATTCTCAGTTTCTCCTTCCCGCTTCAGCCCGCACAGATTATGCTCATCAGCGTGTTTACCATAGGTCTTCCGGGACTTCTCCTCGCCTTTGAGCCTAACACCTCACGGATTAAAGGACACTTCCTTAAAAATGTCTTACTCAGGGCATTGCCGGCAGGAATTACCAGTTCCCTCTCTGTTGGGGCGATGGCAGTTCTCGGCAGAATATTTGACATTCCTGCTGAGATTACAACAACCGCTTCAACAATAATTCTTGCAGCAGTCGGATTTATGATTCTTCGCCGCATCAGCACACCGTTTTCAAAGTACCGGGTATTTGTCTATCTCTTCTGTATCGCAGGAATTGCGGCAGCAGCGTTGTTCCTTCCGATGCTCTTTGGTCTTGCCCCGCTCCCCTTAGAGGTGCTTGCAGAGGCAGCTATCGTTATTGTCGCAGCGGAGGTGCTGTTTTACTTTGTATCAGAGGGAGTTGTCCGGATTCTGAAAAACGGGCGCCGTATCTGAATTGGGATGGGGGATAGTGCTTAATACGGGTTATTCTTTGCATAGTTGATGCTATTGACAAATAATAAATCATAGTATCACCTTATCTAATTACGATTACTATGAATCCGCGAAAAACAACTATCCTCACAGTGATACTCTCAGTATTTCTTGTGATGATTCTGTTAACTGTCCCTGCAGGGGCAGACACCGTGATTATTCATACAAATGATGTTCACGGACAACTGACTGATAACATCGGATATGACGGTCTTGCAGCCTATATTGAGGAACGTACTGCAGCAGGAGATGAAATTATTCTGCTCGATGCAGGAGATGCTTTTCAGGGTAAGGTTGAAGTAAATGCTTTTGAAGGTGCATCTGCTCTTGACATCATGAACACCCTTGGATATGATGCAATGGCTGTCGGAAATCACGACTTCGAATTTAAAGCAGAGGGACTGTTTAAACTGCGTGACAATGCAGATTTCCCGTTGCTTGCCGCAAATGTATTCTATGAAGACACAGGAGAGCAGGCTTTTTCCGACTCCGTCATTATCCCGACATCTGATTATAAAATTGGTGTCTTCGGGCTTTCCACTCCCTATACGAAAGTCACAACCAGAGAGGGGAATACTGATAATTTAGTATTCGTCGGAGGTGAACAGCTCTATGAAATTGCCCGGCATCAGGTTGATGCCCTGAAAGAAGAGGGGTGTGATTTTATCATCTGTTTAGGGCATCTTGGTATCGGGGATGCATATGTCCCGGACTCTTCGAAAGATGTTGCTGAACATGTCAAAGGTATTGATCTTCTCATCGATGGCCACAGTCATACGGAACTTCCCGGCGGGGTCACCGTGGGAGATACCCTGATTGTGAGTGCCGGCTCTAATCTGAAAAATATCGGTGTTGTGACACTAAAAGACGGGAAGATGAAGGCTGAACTCGTATCGGATTATGATAAGAAGGATGAAAATATAACTGCATTGTGTGAGTCATACATAAACAGCCATGCCGAAGTCCTGGGTTCTATTGTTGTCGGAGAGACAAAAGTGTATCTTGATTCGGAAAAAGAACCCGGATGCAGAACAGGAGAGGATCCATTTGGTAATCTTATTACAGATGCATTGCTGTATACACTTCAGCAGCATGGATATAACCCTGATTGTGCGTTGTTAAATGGAGGGGCAATCAGAGACAGCATCCCGATTGGTGAGATTACAGAGCTGTTAGTCCATAATGTTTTCCCGTTTGATGATGATGTGTATGTGGTGTCTATTCCCGGTTCTGTCCTGCTGCAGGCTTTTGAAAAGAACACTGCACTAACTCCGTCTGAAGAAGCAGGATTCCCGCAAGTTTCAGGGATAGAGTACACGATTGATACTTCAAAACCGTATGTGGAGAGTGAAATTCATCGGGTCACCATCAATTCAGTTAACGGAAAACCGTTTAACCCTGAGTCTGTTTATGCAGTTGCCACTACTGATTTTATAGCAACAGGCGGGGATAAATATACAGATTTCATCGGATGTGAATCCATAAATACAGGCATAAAGGATGTTACAGCATTTGATGAATTCGTGTCTAACGGGCTTAACGGCGTTGTTGACGAACGCTATGCCAAACCTGCAGGGCGCATCCATATCATAGGAAACGGCGGGGCATCTGCAGAAACACAGGCACCAACGGCAAGCCCCGCCCCGCTGTTTGCTGTTCTTGCCGGACTTTTGGCTGCAGGGGCAGTCTTTGGGCTTAGAAGAAGATAAAAAAATAAACATCCTTTTTTCTGCAGTTACCGGACGATAAAGAACAGGGCGGAATAATTATAAAAAAATATTCTGCTGCAGCTATCCCCCGCTTATTTTC
>DALTWR010000050.1 GCA_029986975.1 Methanocorpusculum sp. | reverse complement strand
TCTTGAAGAGCTTTTTGAGCGCAATGTTGATCTTGTCGGAATTGACTGGATTGAGGCGTCAATTGAGTCATATGTAAATGAAGAGATGATTCTTTTCACTTCAGAGACTGTTGCTGCATGAATTATTGGGCAGATGTAAAGTAATTTCAGGATAGACTCCTCCCTTATACCATCATTAAAATAATATCTAATGCGCACTCCATAATATAGTGAATATCATATGATAGTCGTACCAGATACAAGTGTCGTCATTGACGGCCGCGTCACTGCCTTGCTCGAGAAAGGCGAATATGCTGGCGCAACCATAATAATACCCGAGGCAGTCTTTGCTGAACTCGAAGCACAGGCTAATCAGGGGCGTGAAATAGGATTTTCCGGTCTTGCGGAACTCCAGAAACTCTGTACTTTTGCATCAGAGGGTAAAATCGTTCTAAAATATGTGGGCGAACGCCCGAAACTCGATCAGGTCAAACTCGCTGGCGGCGGAGAAATAGACTCGATGATTCGCAAAGTCGCCATCGAAAACAATGCGGTCTTTTTAACCAGCGACTACGTTCAGTCACAGGTCGCAAAAGCGAAAGGACTTGAAGTTGTCTTCCTGAAGTCCGACGCCGGAGACACAAACGCTCCCATGTTAATCGATGAATTCTTTGATGAAAACACCTTTGCAGTATACTTAAAAGAACGTGTTGCCCCCTACGCACGTAAAGGAACCATCAAAGAGTCCAAACTTGTCACCATCCGCGAAACTCCGTGCAGCGAATACGAACTCAGAACCATTGCACAGGAATGTCTTGAGCGTGCGAAACGCCATCCGGACGGATTTGTAGAAGCAGAACTCCCCGGCGTTACCGTATCGCAGATAGGTTCTATGCGGATTACTGCAACCAGACCGCCGTTTTCTGACGGCATCGAGGTCACCATCACAAGACCTATCCGTGAGGTTTCCTTCGAGTCATACAACTTTGCAGCCGCACTGAAAGATAAGTTAAAGAACAGCGCAGGAATGCTTGTTGTTGGAACTCCCGGTTCTGGAAAATCCACTCTTGAGCAGAATATTGCAACCTACTTATCCGGCGAAAACTATATCGTAAAAACCATCGAGTCTCCGCGTGACTTAATGGTTGCTGACAAGATTACGCAGTACACCTCGCTCGACGGCAGTATTGCTGCCGCAGGAGAGGTCTTAACCCTGCTTCGTCCGGACTACGTAGTCTTTGATGAGATGCGCAGAAGTGAAGAGCTTGCAGTCTTTGCAGACTTACGCTTATCCGGCATTAAAGTCATCGGGGGACTTCATGCAAAGTCAGCTCTTGATGCATTAATCCGCCTCGCAAGTCTCGTTGACCTGAACCTGATTCCGCAGATTGTTTCAACCATGGTCTTTGTAAAGACCGGAGACATCTCTGAAATCTACAATGTCTCAATTGGTTTCGGCGTTCCAAAAGCCCTTGAGCAGATTAACGATCCGCAGGTTCGCCCTATTGTTCGTTTAACCAATATCAATACTGCAGAAACCGTTGCTGAAGCCTTCCGCTACGAAGGTGAAGTCATGGTCACTCCTGCCGCAGGTCTTGTCGAGATGCCTCCGGTAAAAACCATCGCCGCAGCAAAAGAGGAAGCAAAAGCCGCTGCAGCTCCCGCCCCCGCACCGCAGCCGGCACCAGTGTCAGCACCAGCAGCAGAACCTGCGGCGCAGCCTGCGGCTGAAGAGGAAGTGCCCGCAGCAGATGAAGAGCATGATACTCCTGCAATTCATACCATGCCTTCCTACGAGGTAACCGAGGACAATCCGGCATGGGTTGTTATCGAAAAGGAGATTCAAAATGAAATCTGCCGCTTCACCGGAGGAGAAATTGTAGTCCGCATGATTTCCGATTCCAAGGCAGCAGTCTATATCGAAGACATGGATGTTCCTGCAGCGATTGGAAAAGCCGGCAAGAACATTTCTTCAGTTGTGAATAAAGTTGGTGTTGGAATTGATGTGCGCCCGCTATCAGACCTTCCGGGGAGGGAGACCCTATCCGGGGACGTCCTGAAAGCTTCAGGAAACAACCTCGGCTTCAAGATTAGAAGCGAGAAGAAACAGTTATCCATCATCTGCCCGGAACACGCAGGAAAGATTGTTGACCTGTTCTCCGGCAAAGAGTACCTCTTTACCGCAACGGTGGATGCTCACGGAGAAATTCATCTCGCACGTTCATCGAGTATTGCTGTTGAACTGGTGCGCCGGTACACTGATGGAGAAGACCTGAAACTCAAGCCGGTGGATTAAAAATACTATAGGTGTCAAATATGGCTGAAAATCTGATAATGAGTGAAATTGAACCGGAAATCCGCAATAACTGGATTCCGCAGTTTGAATCGAATCCGAATCCGAACAAAGATAAACTGTATGTAAACGTTGCATTCCCGTACCCGTCAGGTGCGATGCACGTGGGACACGGCAGAACCTACATCATCCCTGATGTCGTTGCCCGGTTCTGGAGAATGCAGGGTAAGCAGGTCTTATTCCCGATGGCATTCCATGTCACAGGTGCTCCTGTCTTAGGTATTGCAAAACGTATCGCCAAGAAAGATGAGAAGACCTTAAAGCTCTACGGCGGCTTATACCGTGTTCCGGCAGAAACTCTTGAAAAGTTCACCGACCCGGTAACAATCGTCAACTACTTTGCTGACGAATACCAGCGCGTGATGCAGCAGCTTGGTTTATCCATTGACTGGAGACGCCGCTTTACCACCATCATTCCGCAGTACAGCAAGTTCATCGAGTGGCAGTACACTCACGTTTACGGTCAGGGCAAAGTTCAGAAAGGCGAGTATCCGGTAAGATACTGTCCGAACTGTGACCAGCCGGTTGGAGACCACGACCTTCTTGAAGGCGACAGCGCAGAAATCATGCACTACGTCTTTGTGATGTTCCAGTTCGGAGAGTTCCAGATTCCCTGTGCAACCCTTCGTCCAGAAACTATTTTCGGTGTTACCAACCTCTGGGCAAACCCGGCAACTCTGTATCTGAAAGCAGAAGTTGACGGTAAGAAGTGGATTATTTCATCCGAAGCCGCTGAAAAACTGAAGATGCAGAAGCATGAGATAAAAGAGCTTGGCACTATCTCCGGCGCTGACTTAATCGATAAGAAAGCAGTCAACATCTACACCGGAAAAGAAGTCAGCATTTTACCTGCATCCTTCGTTGATTCAGACATGGGTTCCGGTCTTGTGATGAGCGTTCCGGCTCACGCACCGTTTGACTACATCGCACTCCGCGACTTACAGCAGCAGGGAAAATACACTGACATTACTCCAATCACCTTAGTCACCGTCCCCGGATACGGCAAAGTTCCTGCACAGGAGATTGTTGAGAAGAACAAGATTCCGAATCAGGACGACCCGAAGATGGATGAACTCACGCAGGAGTTATACACCGCAGAGTTCTCCAAAGGAAAACTCAACGAGAACTGCGGCGCACACGCAGGAAAATCTGTTCGTCAGGCACGTGAAGATGTCACCAAAGAGTTCACCGAAAACGGTTCTATTATCTTCCATGAAATGAGCCAGAAGCGTGTCATCTGCCGCTGCGGAAACCGTGTCTTTGTAAAAATCTTAGACGACCAGTGGTTCATCAACTATGGAGACCCCGAGTGGAAGAAAGAAGTCCATGAGGTTCTTCCGAATGTTGAACTCGTACCGCCGGAGGTTCGTGCCGAGTTTGAGCGTACCATTGACTGGCTCCGTGAGTGGCCGTGTTCCCGCCGTGTCGGTCTTGGAACGCATGTTCCGTGGGATCCGAAGTGGCTCTTTGAACCGCTGTCGGACTCTACCATCTACATGGCATACTATACAATCTCTCACAAGATTGTAAAGATTGCGCCCGAAAAACTGACCCCTGCAGTCTTTGACTACATCTTCCTTGGAAAAGGAAACCCTGCAGAGCTTCCGGTCGATGAAGCAACGGTAAAAGACCTTCGTGCCGAGTTCCTCTACTGGTATCCGTATGATTACCGTTTCAGTGCAAAAGACTTAATCTCGAACCACTTAACCTTCCAGATGTTCCACCACAAGGCAATCTTCCCTGCAGAGCTTCAGCCGAAGGGAATGGTAGTCTTTGGTATGGGACTTTTAAACGGTATGAAGATGTCTTCTTCGAAAGGAAACGTGTTCCTGCTCGAAGATGCAGCAAACGAGTTTGGTGCAGATACGGTTCGTATGTTCCTTGTAGGTTCTGCCGAGCCGTGGCAGGACTTTGACTGGAGAAATGAGCTGGTCTTATCTGTCAAGAAGCAGATTGAGCGTATGTGGCAGCTTGTTCTCGATGCAGAATCCGCAGAAGGAAGCACACCGATTGATTCCTGGTTAGTTTCCCGTATGCAGCAGAGAATTGCAGCAGCCACTAAGTGCTTTAAGCAGTTCCAGACCCGTCAGGCACTTCAGGAGGCATACAACGGTGTTGTCTCAGACCTTGCATGGTACAGAAGACGCCTTGCCGACGGAAAGCCGGGTGCCGTCTTAAAGGATGTTATGTCTGAGTGGATTCGCGTTATGGCTCCGGTTATTCCATACACTGCAGAAGCCCTCTGGAAGAAGACCGGGCACGAGGGACTTGTTTCCTTTGCAGAGTGGCCGGCAGCAGATGAGTCCAAGGTCAATAAGTCTGTTGAGATTTCCGAAGAACTCCTGCAGAGAACTCTTGAAGATATCCAGTCCATCTTAAAGCTGGTTCAGATTCAGGCAAAGAAGGTTACCCTTATCATCTCTCCGCAGTGGAAGAAGGAAGTCTTCAGAATTGTAGCAACCGCAGAAGACAAGCGCAACATTGTAAAGTCTGTGATGGCTGAGCAGTCTCTCCGCGAGAAAGGCAAGGAAGCATCTGATGCAGCTCTTCAGACGGTAAAACTCGTTCACTCTCTTGCGCCGTCGCTTGTTTCAGCGATTGCGGAAGGCGTTGATGAGATGCCGATTTTCAAGGCTGCTGTTGAGTTCCTGCAGAAGGAATGCGGTCTTGATGTGGAGATTGTTGCCGCTGAAGAGACTTCTCATCCGAAGGCAAAATCTGCGCTGCCGTTTAAGCCGGCTATTGTGATTGAGTAAATCACAATTTCGGTTTTTCTTTTTTGTTCTATCCTCCTTCAAAAAATCCATCATCTATTTATCACACTAAAACCCATACAAAAGATAATGACACTCATAACCGAATCCCATACATTATCTGATGCAATACAAATCTGGAAACAATATCTCGCAGACAACAGCCCCGAAGACGTCTGGTTCTTTGTTGAAAACTCTGCTGCAAAAGATGCCGTAATCAGGGAACTCAAAACCCCTGTACTCAGTGACCACATAACAACACTCGGCAGCTTTGCAGAAAAACTTGTATCAGAACACTGCCCCGAAATACAATTCCTGAAACTCGACGAACAGCTCATCATCTTCGACTCAATAGTAAAGAAATCCCCCTTATCTAACAACGGCAAAAAACAGATACCCATATCCTTCATCAATGAACTCATCGGACGATACAACTTCTTCAGACAGCAGGACATATCCTTAGAAGCATTCAAAGACAAATCCGAGAAGCACAAAATCCTCGCCGACATATTTTCAAAGTATGAAGAACTCTGCGGAAATACCCTCCTTGACAGAATCGGCATCCTTGAAAAAGCAGTTGAGATTCTGCAGAACAACCCCGTATCTCATGCGGTAATCTATCACATCCACCCCGCAAACCCTCTCCTTCAGCGGCTGCTTGATGCGGTTCGCGGGTACACTGAGGAGAAATTTGAGCATGCAGAATCAGCCGCCATAACTGAGTTCAGGACTCCGAAGTATGAGATGACTCTTCCGAAGATTTCCCATGTCTCCATGGAAAGATACCCGACATCACGCGATGAGGCAGAAGCCGTTCTCGACAAAGCAGCATCGCTCATTGAAAACGGCATCTCTCCAAACGACATCTTAATACTCTATCCGGGAAGTTCTGATGCGGGAGAGCGGATTGCAGATACCATGTCTGATATCTACTGCCGCTACCCTGAGGAGTTCGCACCAAAAGCTGAAGGAAAGTCCGCAGCAGAAGTTTACCCTCTAATAATTACCGCATCCGGATGCGGCACGCCTCTTTCATCAGCCCCCGCGATGCAGAGTATTATATCAGTACTTTCCGCTGCAGAAAACGACTTCTCCTTAGAAGATCTGCAGACAATCATCTCATCTCCGTACTTTACTGCGGCAGGACATTTCTCCTGCGAAAGAGAAAACAGATACCTGAAACTTACGCCCGGAATCCTTGCGCAGGTATCTGTTGTTGCCGGAGTTCGTGAGAAGAAAAACGAGTGGCTGGGTGTGGAAGCAAAACTCACCACGACGAACAAAAAGACAGGTGAGAAAGAAATCCGTGCAGAGTTCAGAGATAGGTTTGCTGCATACTTTGCAAACATCGAAACTCTCCTCAGCTGGATTGAATCAGTCAGAGGCGACGCGAAGCCTGCAAAACGCACCTTTGCCGAGTGGAGCCGTCTCTTAAAAGAGTGGCTTTCTTCATCCGGCTGGGTTGAACGCAGTTATCAGGATAAGGCACAGAATTACCTCTTCGAGTATCTGAGTCAGATCTCCCGAAAACCTGCAGGGGAGATAAAGGTCTCGTTTTCCGAATTCACCCGCCACATCCGCCATTTTGCCGCAAAGAAACGGATTAATGCCGCACCTGCGGATAAAACGTCTTCTATCAGAGCAGAAAAAATACGAAACGCAGGAAACCTTTCTGCAAAGCACGTATTCATGATGGGACTGTCTGCAGAACATCTCCCAAACATCATGCAGACGTTATCCCCCTTTACCGCAGAGGAGACAAAAGAACTCTGCTCCAGCCTCTGGGAAACGCAGGAAAAACTTGAATCCGAAAACTTTGCAGCAGCGCTGCAGACCGCAGAAGAGGCACTCTATATGTCGTGCGCAGAAACGAGTACAACAAAGCGGCTTGCGCCCTCACCGTATCTCAACCGTCTTGAAAAAGGAGAGATAAAACTGGTTGA
>DALTWR010000049.1 GCA_029986975.1 Methanocorpusculum sp. | reverse complement strand
GTCCGAGCCCTACGGGCGAGTCTGTCAAAACCCACCGACCAAAACAACCATCTATATTTCAGACAAGGCTGCACAGCCCCAAATCACGCCTTAATCGTATCCTTTGCAGCACGTGAGGTGATGTATGCAAGTATCGCAAACACCGCTGCTGCGGCGCACGACACCGCAATCCCGAATGTTGTAAACTCAGCACTTCCTGATGCGGCAGCTGCAGTAACTGAATAGAGTGCAACACCTAAAACGCATCCCACATTCATCACCGTAAACACCAGTCCGCCGGATGAACCCTGCAGTTCAAGCGGACTGTGAACGGTGATTCTTCTGATGCTTGGACCTTCATTGAGTCCGTTTCCGATACCGGTTACTATCAGTCCCGCAAGGATGAGTGCCGGTATGAAGGTAAATATTCCTGCTGCAAGAAGTGCAATTCCTGCAGTGAGCAGAAGGGTTGCGATATTGCAGAGTTTTTTACAGCCGAATTTTATCGTAAGAGCACCGGAGGGAATTCCCATGACCGCAAGGCAGACCGGGGGTATCAGCATGATAAGACCAGTAAGTCCTATCGCAAGACCGATTCCTGTGAAATAGAACGGCAGAACGTAAAGCAGTCCGATATAGACAAGGGTTACTAAGAGCGTTGAAATGGATGCAAACATCACTGTCCTGTTCTTAAACAGTTTTGCAGGAAGCACGGGGTCTTTTGTACGGAGTTCCAGGCGGATGAAAAGGAGTCCGAATACGGGCGCGATGCAGATTAGGATGATGCTGTAGGGAGGCCATCCTTCCTGTGCGCCGAGTTCAAGTCCTGCGAGAAGTGAGACGAGGGTTATAGTAAGGAGTGCTGCGCCTAATCCGTCGAATTTTGCTGCCGGTTTTTCACGGCGTGCGTCTTTTGGAATGAGGAGAACAGCGCCGAGAACGCCGAGGATTCCAATTGGGATATTGATGTAGAAAATCCAGTTCCATGAGATGAATTCGGTAATCAGTCCGCCGATTCCGGGGCCCGCTGCAAGAGCTGCACCCCCGCCCGTTGCGATGACGCCTGCTGCTATTGCCTGTATTTTTTCAGGCAAGTGGAGGTTTATTATGGTTGTTGCAGTTGATACCATCAGTGCTGCTGCAAATCCCTGTAGAAACCGGAAGATGATAAGAACGGTTAGCGATGGTGCTATTCCACAGAAGAGGGAGGCTATGGTGAAGAGGATGAATCCTGCGGTGAAGATGAGTTTGTATTTTCCTGTTCTGTCTGCGAGTTTTCCGAAGATGAGAAGCGAGCAGCCCAGCGACAAAAGATAGGAGATAAGAACCCATGAGGATGAGGTGCTGCTTACGCCGAAGTCTGCGGAGATTTCAGGCAGGGCGATTGATACGATGCTTGTATCAAGGTAGTCCATGAAGACAGCTGCCGCTGCGAGTATCATTAGGAGGTATTGATAGAGGCGGCTGTTTTTGGTTATGGACATTGTGTCTTAATTGGTTTGTGGGTGATAGATTATAAAGGGTGGTTAGACGGTCTTTGAATAGGGGTGATTTTTTCACAGACATTTTAATATCTCTTACCACGTATCTATTATCATGACTGATGAGACAGCAGTTTATGATGAAACGAAGTGTGCATTTTCTGTTGCATCACTTGTGTTAGGTGTTGTCGGCATCTGCACGTTTTCGATTATTCCAAGTATCTTAGCTATTGTCTTCGGCGCTATTGCCATGAATAAGAAGCAGGGCGTGAAAGGATTTTCCGTTGCGGGTATTGTGCTTGGTATTGTGTCCCTTGTTCTTGCGGTTGCGCTGATTGTCTTTATTCTGGCATTTACGGTTGCACTGGTTCCGTATCTTAGCATGCCTGTTTACTGAACTGAACGAAGGTGAGTATTCACCATTTTTTTGAGTCGTAATTATTCACCCCGGAGACGAGAGCAAACCGGTTTGCAGCAGCGCTTCTTGTCCCGCAGGATGTTTTGCTGAATGATGTGGGGAATAAAAGAGCGGTTCTTAGTGCTGATAAGCTGTGTATGCTTCATGAAAAGTACGGGTTCGTTGGTTCTTCTTTGCCGGGGGCTGATGCATGAGTATTTTCTGTAATCTTATTTTTGATGCGAATGTGCTTACGTATCTTTGAGCCGGGACTTCTTGAGACGTGTTTTAAGGCGGTTGAGCATCCATTTACTTTTGATTTGGTTCGTGATGTTGAGCTTAAGAAGATGCCTTGGACTGATGTTAAAAATAGAGGATGAATAAGTACCCTTACTCATCCGGCACAAACTTTGTACCATAATGGATAACGCCGTCGTCTCCTTCCTCATCCAAAATACGGAAGACCGACTTCACCGGCATACCGATATAAACCTCATCCGGCTCACAGACAACGTGCGTGGTAAGACGTGCGCCTTCTTCAAGCTCTACAATCGCTAAAACATACGGCTTCATCTCAGCATACTGGTCTGCCGATGAGTAAATCACCGAGTAGGTCAGCACCTTCCCTTTTCCGGAGAACTGAATCTCCGTCATCTTACCGCTGCGGCGGCAGTGAGGGCAGATTGCTCTTCCCGGGAAGAAGGTGTGTCCGCAGGTCTCGCATTTTGTTCCAATCAGATTATATCTCTGCGGAATCTTTCTCCAGAATCGTGCAACAGTCATTCTTTAGACCCTCCCGAAAATATGAGTTACAACCGTAGCACCGGTGCCGCCCACATTCTGCGTCATACCAATTTCAGCTCCGTCAACCTGACGTTTTCCTGCCTCTCCTCTCAGCTGCTGAACAACCTCCCAGATCTGCTTAATGCCGGTAGCACCAACCGGATGACCGCAGGCTTTCAGACCGCCTGAAGTGTTGACCGGAAGCTTTCCGCCTAACTGTGTTTCGCCTTCGGCAGTGAACTTTCCGGCAGTTCCTTTCTTCACAAAACCTAAGTCCTCGATTGCACAAAGTTCTGCGATGGTGAAACAGTCGTGAACCTCAACAAAGTCGATGTCTTTGCGTTCAAGTTTTGCCTGCGCAAACGCCTTGTTTCCTGCCGCAACCGTAGCCCCCATCGTGGAAAAGTCAGGACGGTCGTGTAACGCAATGGTATCTCCTGCCTGAGCTGACGCTAAAACCTTAATGGGTGTGTCCGTAAACTCACGTGCTCTCTCCATCGAACAGACAACAACCGCTGCTGCACCGTCTGAAACCGGAGAACAGTCAAAGAGCCGCAGAGGAGATGCAACCATCGTTGAGTTCATAACCGTCGATAACGTAATTTCATTCTGGAAATGTGCGTAAGGATTTCGTGCGCCGTGATAATGGTTCTTTACCGCAACCTGTGCCAGCTCTTCTCGGGTAAGTCCATACTTGTGCATGTAGTCACATGCAATCATCGCGTAAAGTCCGGGAAAAGTCGCCCCAGCAAAACTTTCCCACTCACGATCAGCTGCCCCTGCCAAGACATCAGTAGCATCTCCTACATCAGTCATCTTTTCAACACCTGCAGCGATAACCACATCAGACATACCTGACGCAACTGCTGCTACTGCCTGACGGAATGCAAGACCGCCGGATGCACACGCCGCTTCAACACGGGTTGCCGGAATGTGCAGATCGCCTCCGAGACCTACCGAATCGGCAACTAACGCTCCGACATGTTCCTGACCGATAAACCGCCCTGCAGACATTGAGCCGACAAAGAGTGCATCGATTTCACTGCCTGATACATTTGCATCATCAAGCGCTGCAGCGCCCGCTTCGGTACTAAGCTCACGAAGAGAGGAATGCCAGCGTTCGCCGAATCTGGTCATTCCAGCCCCAATTACTGCTACTTCTTTCATTCGTATCACATCCGTATCTTTCCTTTGTGTCTTGCATACACTGCATAGTCAAGGTATTTTTTCTTTGCAAGCATCTCTTCTACAGAGGGTGCTTTGCTCCGGTCAATCTTATCAAGAATCGCATCGGTTACCGTAATATCAAACGCATCTGAGCCTGCACCGCTTCCGTAACTGGTAACAAAGATTCTATCTCCCGGCTTTGCAATATCAAGAACTGCAGCAAGTCCAAGCGGGACTGCACCGCTGTACGTATTTCCAAGCCGCGGAACAAGCAGTCCGGGTTTAATCTGTTCTAACGTAAATCCTAATGCTTTGGCGGATTTCTGCGGGAACTTTGCATTCGGCTGATGAAAGACTGCATAGGTGTAATCAGACGGCCGTGTACCGCGGCGTTCCAGCATCATACGTGCTGCCGATTCAACATGCTTAAAGTAGCCGGGCTCTCCTGAGAATCTGCCGCCGTGACGGGGATAATCCTGCCCTTCGCGCCGCCAGAAGTCAGGAGTGTCGGTCGTAAACGAACAGGTGTCATTGATTTCGGCAATCGGGTCATCATTTCCGATAACATATGCCGCCCCGCCCGCTGCTGCTGTGTACTCGAGAGCATCGCCGGGCGCTCCTTGTGCAGTATCTGCTCCTATCGCTACTGCATACTTCATCATACCCGATGCAACAAGACCCATCGATGTCTGAATCCCTGCCGTTCCTGCTTTGCAGGCAAACTCATAATCTGCTGCAGTCATAACAGGCGTTGCACCAATCGCTTCCCCGACAGTTACCGCTGTCGGTTTTACCGCATACGGATGAGACTCTGAACCCACATATACTGCTTTTATTTCATCGGGATTTACAAAGCGTCTCCGTAAGGCAGCACGTGCTGCTTCAACGGCAAATGTTGCCGTGTTTTCATCATAATCCGGAACGGCTTTTTCAAAAACACCAAGCCCTCCGGATATTTCTTTCGCATTCGCACCCCATACACGCGCAATTTCTTCTACGGTTATGCGGTAACGCGGTATGTATGCACCATAGGTAATTATTCCTACCATTTTGCTTTCCTCAGTCTCACAATAATTTCTTCTACACTAAGTTTTGTACAAAGTGCGGTAATCCTGTCCTTTTCTGCAAGGAGTTTTACAAGCGGATTTATTTTTTCCCGGTCGATTCCCTGAAAAATGACGTACCGCGGTTTAAACGGGGTAACACGGATTGCTATCATCGGTGATTTCCCGGTTGATACATCCGTAAAAATAAGCGCACGTTCCGTACTCCAGCCGTAAATGCGGTTGAACTCACTCGGCGAGAGATTCAGAATAGCGTTTTTACTGTTTACCACAGTGTATCCGAAGATCTGCGCCTCCATCGTTCCGCAGATGTGTCTGCATTCCAGAATGTCTGCAAGAGTATCAATTGGAATCGCTTCAGGGAAGTCGTGAATATCCAGGATTGTGTCGTCGTCGTAGTCCGAGAAGAGAAGCTTTCCAAATTTCTGGATGTTTACCCCTCCGTTTTTCTCATCGATTTCGAGAATGGAATCAACAATTTTTCCGACAACAGCCGTCCCCGGACTTTTTCTTCGTCCGCTTTCGTAGTCGCTGACAACAGAAGGAGATACCTCAAGCTGCTCTGCTAAAATACCCGGCGGAATCTGGAAGCTTTCCCTCCATTTTTTCAGGGCTTTACCCGGAGCATCGGATAGAGTAATCTCGCCTGCCATCTTTTCGGCAAGCTGCTGACGCAGTCCTGGTTTCATACTCATATATATTTTGTTCATAAGATAAAAGCCTGTTCGTCGATTCACGAAAAAATGGTCGGCGGAGACATAATCACGCAGAGCAGAAACACAGCTCGCATACCATAAGGTCATGCTTTAGCCCGGAGTTTGCAAGCAAACAGCAACGACAAAAAACGAAACTCACAACCCTCTCCCATCCCAACTCTTTTTTTCTTACACAACCAATCTATAAGTAATGTTGCAGAAAAACCCGTACACACCGGAGATGGGATACCTTTACCATCAGTCACTGATTCTCGAAAGCCCCTCTGACATGGACAAAGTCCTCTACTTCTACTGGATAGACGCAATCGCCCATCTTGACTACACCTTATCGGCTCTTGTGGATAACGTCGACTCAATCAAATGTACCATGACCGGCGAATACCTCAGATACCGCGTTGATGTAAAAAAACAGGGAGACTACGCACTATTCCCTGAGTTTATGGTATGGCTGCGCGACAATCACCGCGATGAATTTGAAAACACCCCGATTATCTGGCAGCTTGAGTACGACCCGGACGAAAACGGCGGATACATCGGATTCAGAATTGTGCTCGACAAAGACGACAAACGCCCGCTTACCCCGCAGTTCTTCCACGACATGACCGATGACTTATTCAGCAAAAATATCATCGCCGGCATGTATCCAAACGGATTCATTGCAAAGCGTTTCGCCGAGTTCAAAGAAGGAAAGAAGTAAAAACATGGATGCAGCGTCTCTTTGTTCCGACCTTGTTAAAATCAAATCCGAAAATCCGCCGGGAGACACAAAAGAGTGTGCCGAGTACATCGGCTCATTTCTTGAAAGCATCGGCATTCCGGTTGATTATACCACGGGTCCACAGAACGAGACAAACGTCTATTCCAAAAATCAGTCGAATGAACTGCTCTTATGCGGACATATTGACGTAGTCCCTGCTATAGATGACGGCTGGGATAAACCGCCGTACTCAGGCATAATTGATGAAACATTCGTCCACGGACGAGGAGCATCCGATATGAAAGGAGGATGTGCCGCAGTTCTTTCCGCAGCAAAACAGTTCGCCGACAGAGATGAAACACCCAACGTATCCTTCGCATTCGTCTGTGATGAAGAAGGCGGAGGTCCGAATGGAATCCGCCGCCTTATACGAGAAAAAATAGTTCATCCCTGCGACTGCCTCTTAGCAGAACCAACACCCGCATCTGCTCCCTGCATCGGACAAAAAGGACTTTTCCGTGCAAAAATCTGCTTCAACGGAGAGCCGGCGCACTCATCCCTCTATCCATTAAACGGAAAAAGTGCTGTTATGCAGTCCGCAGAGTTTCTGCTAAGCCTCAAATCCCTCTATGAAAAATCATGGGAAGTATCCTCTCAGATGGATGAAATCCTTGCTCACTCTGCAGAAATCATTAAAGCAGAGTATGGAAAAGACTACAGCCCGATATTCAGACACATCTCTTACAACCCGGGAGTTATTCGCGGCGGTGAACGGG
>DALTWR010000048.1 GCA_029986975.1 Methanocorpusculum sp. | reverse complement strand
GACGGACCAAACACACAGGTTGGTCAGGATAAACAGGCAATCAAAGATACGTTCGGAGACTTCTCCCAGATGGCTTTGATGGTCCCGAACGGAAACTTTGCCTATGAACGTGAGATGGTGCCGCTGATAGAGGCAATCCCTGTGGTAAGTTCTGTTCTCTCATACAGTAAAACAGTAGGAACGGAAATCCCGACAGAGTATCCTGATCAGGAAACAATATCTAAACTGATATCACCGAATTACACCCGCTTTGCGATTACTGTAAAAGCACCTGTTGAATCTGATGAAGCATTTGCAGCAGTAGAAGAAATTCGGGCTATCGGCGAAAAGTATTATCCGGGACAGTGGGCACTTGCCGGCGAAATTGCAAACGGCTATGATATGCGTCAGTGTGTCTTAGAAGATGATATGCTCGTAAATATTGTAAGTATTGGAGGTATCTTTATTGTCCTGATGCTTATCTTCCGCTCGCTTCTGACACCGGTTGTTCTGCTGTTCGTAATTGAGTCTGCAATCTGGATTAACTGCGGTATCCCCTACTTCTTAGGACAGGATTTATTCTACTTCGCACGTATGATTATCTTCGCGCTGCAGCTTGCGGCAACGGTGGATTATGGTATATTGATAGCGGACAGGTATTTCGCGTTCAGGAAGACGCTGCCTAAACATGAGGCGATGACTGAGACGATGTGCGCCTCATCGATATCAGTTCTGACATCAGCAGTGATTCTCTTTATCTGCGGTCTTGCCCTGGCATTCCTCTCATCGAATGTGCTCCTGAGTGCTTTGGGAGTCCTTTTGACAAGAGGTGCACTGTTATCCATCGCGGCTGCTCTCTTTGTGCTTCCGACACTTCTGGTGCTCTTTGATAAGCCAATCCAGAAACTTACCCTTAAGGCAAAGTTCGTAAATCCGCCGTCTGAAAAGAAGCGTGCTGCAAAGAAAGCAGGCACTGCCTGATTGGAATTGAAGAGGAGATTTCTCCTCAATTTCTTATTGAGATTCACAGTAACTATTGTTCACACAAAACGACGAAGGATATACAAAATCCATAGTCAAAAAAGGGCTGAATAGTTACCCTTATTTTTCTGATTTATCTGCCCGATATAGTACCTCATACTCTCTCGAGGCTCTGATTTTCTCTTGTCACTCACGAATAGTATATATTTGTATCTCTTTTTCCATCTTCAAAACACAATGATTAATAGTGATAAATGCTATACAATACCACTATTGATATCTATGTACACACCTGAGTTGCTTACGATATTTCTGCTTCTTTTAGTGCCTCTTGCAGCCGCAGTTCTCTTAGCGGTTTTCAAGCAGCACGTTATCAGAAGCATTATTGTAACAGCTGCTTCAGTTGTTCTGATAGTATCATCCATCTACCTTGCAGTAACTGCATGGAGTTGCGGAATCAGTGTTTCAGTAACTTCGATTCCATGGATATGGATGGTGCTGTTCATAGCAGAACTGGTAATAGCTGCTGTTATCATAGGTCTTTCGATTAAGTACAAAAAGCCGCTTGCCTTAGTGCTTGGACTTATTCAGTTAGGTCTTCTCATAGGGCTTGAAGTGTCCGGCATTGTATCCGCAGGTTCGGAAATCACCTTTACCTTAAACAACTTATCCCTTATCATGGTGCTTATAATAGGCATCATCGGGTCTCTTATCTGCGTTTACGCTCTTGGCTACATGAAGGATTATGCAGCGCACAATCCTGACATCAAAGACCGCCGCAGATATTTCTTCGTAGTTCTGTTCCTGTTCCTTACCGCAATGTTCGGCATTGTTCTTTCCGGAAACCTGATGATGGTTTTAGCCTTCTGGGAAGTAACCACACTTTGTTCCTTCCTCTTAATCGGCTACTCCAGAACCGGAGAAGCGATTACCAACTCATTCAGAGCTGTCTGGATGAACTTAATCGGCGGTATTGCATTTACCGGGGCGGTAATTCTTCTCTGCGTTATTGACCCTGCAGCAGATCTGCTCTTCATCCCGAACCTGTTAGCGTACGGAAATGTTGCAGCAATCACAATTCCTCTGGCTCTCTTAGCCCTTGCAGGAATTACCAAAGCCGCACAGCTTCCGTTTTCAACATGGTTAACAGGCGCTATGGTTGCCCCCACACCGGTTTCTGCACTGCTCCACTCATCTACGATGGTTAAAGCCGGTGTTTTCCTGCTTATTGTCTTAGCACCGCTCTTCCATCAGACATGGGTCGGTATTGCCCTTGCCTTCGTTGGTGCATTTACCTTCCTTGCAACATCAGCGTTAGCGATTTCCCAGAGCAACGCAAAGCGTGTGCTTGCTTACTCCACAATCGCAAACCTCGGCTTAATCGTTGCCTGTGCAGGTATTGGAACGCCTGCCGCAATTACTGCAGCAATTCTTCTGACCATCTTCCACGCAGTAGCCAAGTGTCTTCTCTTCCTCTGCGTCGGGGCTGTTGAGCACAAAATCGGCAGCCGTGATATCGAGGACATGGATGCCCTTCTTATCAGACAGCCGCTGTTAGCAGTCATGATGGTTGTAGGTATTGCCGGCATGTATCTTGCACCGTTTGGTATGCTCATCTCCAAGTGGGCAGCAATCGAGGCATTCTTATCTGCGCCGTTCGGTTACGTCTTCATTGCAATCTTAGCCTTCGGCTCAGCACTTACCGTCTTCTTCTGGACAAAGTGGCTTGGAAAACTGTTCATGCGTATGGCAAAGCCCTCTGAGGAAAAACCGAAGCTCAATATCAGCGAAGGGCTTTCAGTTACCATCATCGGAATCCTTACGATTCTTACCGCAGCAGGATTCCCGCTGATTACTAAATACTGTATTGCGCCGTTTGCAGGTGACCTTAGCACAAACGGTCTCTTTGCAGCAGACACAGTTGCCATGTGCTGTCTGATGTTTATCATCCTCTTAGCACTTATCAGCGCCGCAGCAGCCGGTTCAAAGTGCAGCGGCAGAATCGTAAAACCCTACTTAAACGGCAGAGCTGTAGATAGTGAGGGACGTTTCCTCGGTTCCCTTGGTGTGTACAAAGAACCGAAGACATCCAACTACTATCTTGAAGAATATGTCGGCGAGAAGAAACTCTTAAAGCCGTCGCAGATAATAGCAGTCGTGCTCATCGTAATAATGCTTGTCTTAGGAATTTGCGGGGTGCTCTTATGAATCAGATAATCTTAGCCATAATAGGAGCAGTCATCTTCCTCATCGCCGCTCCGTTTGTTGGTGGTATCCTTGCCGGAATTGACCGTAAACTTACGGCAAAAATGCAGAGCAGAAGAGGCCCTCCAATTCTGCAGCCGTTCTATGATGTTTCAAAACTCTGGCATAAGGAAAAGGTCTTTGCAAATCCGGTGGAAAAAATCTTCACCGCAGCATACCTTGTCTTCATCGCAGTCTCCGGAGCGCTGCTCTTCGCAGGACTTAACATTCTCTTAGTTATCTTCTGCTTAGCACTTGCCCACACGTTCATCATTCTTGCAGCGTATGCCGCAAACGCACCATACTCACATATCGGTGCAGAACGTGAGTTAATTTCCGTGATGGTTGCAGAACCGATTTTAATCCTTATCGGTGCCGGTTTCTTCATGATTACAGGAACGTTCATGGTCTCAGAGATATTCTTCGCATCAGAAATTCCTGCCATCTGCTATCTCCCCGGAGTCTTTATTGCACTCATCGCAGTACTTACCTTAAAGCTTAGAAAGTCTCCGTTTGATATCTCAACCTCGCACCATGCACATCAGGAACTGGTCAAAGGAGTGACATCATCTTTTGCCGGCAAGACGCTTGCAAAAGTCGAGATTGCTCACTGGTACGAGACCGTTATTCTCCTCGCCTTAATCTTCCTGTTCTTCGCAGGTCAGCCGGTTATCGGATTAATTGTTGTCCTTGCCGCATTCTTCCTTGAAATTGTCATCGACAATGTATTCCCGAGAGTTACCTGGCAGATGACAGTAAAATCTCTCTGGCTTATCACCCTTATCTTGGGAGTGATTAACATCATTGTTGTCGGCATCTTACTTGCAGGAGGCATCATATGAGTTCATCAGCAAAATCACCCTGGCTTCTCCACTACAATGCGTCAAGCTGCAACGGCTGCGATATTGAAATCCTCGCAGCCTTAACGCCGCTCTATGATGTTGAGCGGTTTGGTATTGTAAATACCGGAAACCCGGCACACGCAGATATCTTTGTGGTTACCGGCGGTGTAAACGAGCAGAACAAAGAGGTTCTCAAAAACCTCTATGACCAGATTCCTGAGCCGAAGGTTGTTGTTGCTGTCGGCATCTGTGCATCATCAGGCGGTGTTTTCCGTGACTGCTACAACGTATCAGGCGGAGTTGATACCGTAATTCCTGTTGATGTTTATGTCCCCGGATGTTCTGTCCGTCCGGAAGCATTAATTGAAGGAGTCGTTAAGGCAATTAGCGTCTTGGAAGAAAAACGTGCAAAGATGGAGGAGAAAAAATGACTGCAGATATTGAAATGAAGAAGGTTTCTGAAATTGTCTCCGCAGTAGATACAATGAAAAACGACGGATACCGTCTGGTTGTTATGACCTGTACTCCTGCTGCAGAAGGATATGATATTACCTACTCCTTTGACAAAGGAATGCGGGACTTCCGCAACCTTCGCATAAACGAAGCAGAGGAAGCTGAAATCCCGTCGATTACCTCAGTTTACCCGGGAGCTTTTGTTTACGAAAACGAGATTCACGACCTTTACGGATTCAGATTCAAAGGACTTTCCCTCGACTTCAAAGGAACATTCATCCGCACCTCTGTGCCGTATCCCTTCAAAAAGAAACAGGAAGAACCCACAGTTACAAAAGTGCCGAAGGCTGCAAAGCCTGCAAAGGAGGAAGAAAAATGACGGACAAACGAACAGTTATCCCCTTCGGACCTCAGCATCCGGTGCTGCCTGAGCCGATTCACTTAGACCTTGTTGTCGAAGATGAACATGTCGTGGAAGCAATTCCCTCAATAGGTTATGTCCATCGCGGACTTGAAAGCCTTGTATCAAGTCGTGACTATCAGGACTTTGTCTTCCTTGCAGAACGTATCTGCGGTATCTGCAGTTTCACCCACTCTTCAACATTCTGTCAGGGAATTGAGGCACTGATGAATATTGAGATTCCGAAACGTGCAGTCTATCTTAGAACTCTCTGGGGAGAGTACTCACGTATTCACAGCCACCTCTTATGGCTTGGTCTCTTCGCTGATGCACTCGGTTTCGAGAGTCTGTTCTACAATGCATGGAAGATTCGTGAAACCATCTTAAATGTACTTGAAAATACGACAGGCGGTCGTGTTATTCAGAGCGTCTGCAAGGTTGGAGGGGTCCGCCGTGATATTTCGGAAGACACGCTTTCCTCAATGGCTTTACAGCTTGATTCCATCGAGGATGAGATTAAGGAGTTAAACAAGGTATTCCTCAATGACTACACGATGAAAAAGCGTCTCTGCGGCAAAGGAATGCTTGCAAAAGACACCGCATATCTTCTTGGCGCCGTAGGTCCTGTTGCCAGAGGCAGCGGTATTTCTGAAGATGTGCGTATGTCAGGATATCTGGCATACGATGACATCGGATTTAAGCCGGTTGTTTTAAACGGCTGTGACGGATATGCACGCTGTGAGGTGCGCTGCAAAGAGCTTCTGCAGTCTATCGAACTCATTCGCAGAGAAATTTCTGATATGCCTGACGGAGATGTTTCTGTTGCGGTGAAAGGAAATCCGGACGGAGAATATTACAGCCGTTCAGAACAGCCGAGAGGAGAGGTCATTCACTATCTGCGCGGAAACGGCACTAAGAATCTGACGCAGTTCAGAGTCAGAACGCCGACGCTTACTAACGTGCCGGCACTTGTCGAAATGCTGAAAGGATGCGAACTTGCTGATGTTCCGCAGATTGTACTAACAATAGATCCCTGTATCGGATGTATGGAGCGGTGATTTAGATGAAGATGCTGAAAACTATTGTAAAACAGTTTGTGCACAAACCTGTTACCACGACGTTTCCTGCAGAGCCTGCGAAGGTGTTTGATGCAACCCGTGGTGCAATACTCTTTGACTCGTCAAAGTGTACATCATGCACCATCTGCATGATGCGCTGTCCGTCTCAGGCCATTGTCGTTGACAAGGCAGCTAAAACATGGTCTATTGACCGCTTCCGCTGCATTATCTGCGGCAGCTGCATTGATTTATGTAAATTCAAGGTTCTGTCGATGACAACATCTTACTCTGCAGCAGCAACTGCTGATGAGCGTGCAGCGTCCGGTGTTGAAACATTCGCAATTACCTATGTAAAGCCGGAAAAGCCGAAGAAGGAAGCGCCGAAAGAGGCATAACCTGAAACAATTCGGCACACATATTTTTTTCGTAACTATTCACCCATCTTTTTCTGAGCATAGATTTTTTTGTTCTCAGTGGGTTTCTTTGGCAATTCCCACCAACTAAATCAACCGTTTCTATTTCAGACAAGAATCCGAAAATTAAAACTCAAACCATCCATACTGCCCGCCGCCTCCGGGATGCAGTTTCACATCCCCCTTGCGCATAGCAATAACAGCATGAGAAACATCTTCAGAGATTTCGGAAAGTTCCGCCGCAGAAACAGTAAGCAAAACATCAGTTCCACGCTCAAAGCGGTCAATGAATGCATTATACAATGTGCGTGCTTTCTTTGTCGCAGGAGACGAGACATTAAGAACGCGGGAAATCACATCACCCAACGGAATAATCTTCAGATACGGCGGGCGCGGAGTGCGCTCATCTTCCGGCACCGTTGAGATTGATAACGCCCGCTCACGCACACCAAGCTTGATTCTGCCGCCGCAGTGCGGACACTTCCAGTGATACTTTTCAGCCTCTTCATACGAGAACTGCACATAACATCTGATACAGGCAGTACGGTTATACTTTCCTTCTTCCGGAAAGAACCCGGCATTTAACGTAACTGCAGACTGCTGAATCGCAGAAAGAACCGCTGCAGGCGTCTTTTCCTTTACGGAAAGACGGGTAAACTCGCGCCCGAGTTTTTCCGGCTGCTGACTGTGGGCATCGGAGTTACTCTAAAACGGGACATTCTGAAA
>DALTWR010000047.1 GCA_029986975.1 Methanocorpusculum sp. | reverse complement strand
CTGTCCTGACCCTAATCTTACTGCCCCTTCCGTCTCTTTTGGTTTCTGCCCCGAACCTAATCTCACAGCCCCTTCTGTCTCTTTTGGTTTCTGCCCTGAGCCGAGAGAGACCGGACCATCTGTTTCTTTCGGACGTTTTGCAGAACCTGCAGTCACTCTGTCATACCCGTCTTTTGTAACCTTTTTCATACCGAGATCTGCCTGACCTGCAAGCACCATATCCGGCTGTTTATTCCGTTTAGGCAGAGGTATCGAACTGCTGACCTCTTCTCTCTTCTTTTTTGCGCCGCCAAGCTGAATCTGCGGGTCAGTCTTCCGCTTCTTTGCTGTTTCCTTCATCTCAAGGCTAAGCGGCACTTCTTCTGTTGCCGGTGCAGCTGCAGATGCTGCTGTTTCTGCTGCAGGTCTTTTTTCCTGAGTGAAGATGGCACTCTCCTCCATCTTAGATGGATATTCTTTTTTGGGTATGACAGGTGTTTCTTCAAAAACATCGTCCTCTGCATCATCAGACATCATATCAACTCTCTCATTGGTTGCAAGTTCCCACGTTGTTTCTTCAAAGACATCTTCATCAGAAAACTTTTCAAGCGGCGCTTTCGGCACTGTCTTTTCCGGCATCGTGTATTCAGGTTCGCTTATTTCAGGGATTCCTGCGAGGGTGGCAGCAGGAAGTGATACTGTATCTGTCAGTTCTGTCTCTGAACCGACGGAAAACACCTCCCCCTCCTCGAAAATCTCAGCGTCTTCTGCAGAACGAATCTCTGATTTCTTTTCCTCGTTGAAAAGATCATCAGCACTGTGATATTTTTTATCTCTCTCTTCTTCAAAGGAACTGCGGATTTCATTCAGTTCTGCAATCCGCGGAACATTTTCAATACCGGCAAGAACAACAATCACTGCAACATCTCTTGTTGAATGAACCGGATAGTCGCCTGCCCGCATCTCAAGACCTTTTATACTCCTGTCAATCCATCTGCGGATAGTCTGGAATCCTTTCATCGAAAGCTCATCTGAGGGACCTGTTATCAGAATCAGAGCTTTATCTGCAGTTGTTAAATCACAGGGAACAGATACTTCTTCATACACTGCACGCTTTGCAAGTTCTGCAATTCTTGCGGTGCGCTTCTCTCCTTCTTCCAAGAGATATTTTTCCATCCTGAACCGGTTGAAAAAGCCGAGTAAATTTCTTGGAATTCTTTCAGCAGCATATCCGATAGACACTATATCTGTGTTAAGCAGAGTATTCAGGACTTCACCTGCATCAAGGACTGCCTCTGCTGTTTCAAGACCGTTTTCCGTGATTTCTCCTGCGCGAAGCAGCAGTTCAACTCTTCTTACCAGAAGTTCATTGAGTTCATCAGCAGCATCAGCGATAGAGAGTTTAACACTCTGACGTGAAACAACCCCGTCCCCCCCTTCTTTCTCCAGTTCCTTTGCTATTTTTACCGCACGTTCTTCTTCAAGGCGCACCATCCATGTCTCATTATCAAAGAGAATCGATGCATTTGCTTCTTTTCTGATTTCTTCCAGTTCTGCTGCCGCCCGCGCAGATACCCGCACACCTTCGCTGCGCGCAGGAAGGGTGAGAATGGTAAATACCGGATCAGTAAATACTTTGTTTAAATGATGAAGAATTTCAGGAACTGCTTCAGCCATTCGCCCGCCAAGGCCGGCACAGACAAAAACGGCATCCACCTCGATTACATTGCTTTCTATGTATGCTGAGAGATTGCCTACATCAAAATCGGTTCCTTTCGAAAAGTCATCACCGTTAAGCATGATGGGAGACAAAAGAAATCTCTTTTTTGCATCAACTGCTTTCATAGCGTCAAGAAGTTCACGGTCTGCATCAAAAATATATGAACATACGCTGCTTACATTACTTTTTGCGTCATGTGCAGTAAGCATATTTACTATGCGGGAACCTGCACCTCCAATGCCAATCAATAATGCACGCATGTTAAGATTGTATAACTATTTGGCGTGTCGCAATATAAGGTTTCACTGCAAAACCCATTGAATGATGAACTGACGCACTGATGAAAAAAATAGGATAATTGTTTTTCTCAATTTATAATGAATCGCGTCTTTGTCCCGGTGCGTATGATTTTTTGGACGAAGGTTTTTTACTGCGTTTGTAGCCGGTAATTGCGATAATAACAATCAGGAGAACAACGATTGCTGCCAGCGCCCCTATTCCAATCAGAGTAGTCGGGATGTTTTCTTTCATGAGGATAGTAACTTCATTTACCTTTGCAGCCTCTACTTTGCAGACAACTCCATCTCCGTTGTATCCGTCAGCGGATGCGGTAATGAGGATAGATGCACCCGGGTTTGCTGGTGCAGTAAAGGTTCCGTCTGCTCCGGTCTGACCTTTGTTTGCGCCGTCAAAATAGACAACAGCTCCAGTGAGGACTTTAGAGTCAGTCTTAACAGTTACTTTGACCGGGGATTCTGCATAGGCAAGAGTTACGATGAAATCTGTTTTTTCCGGTGTGAACTCTATTTTTTCTGAGTAGTCAGTGTATCCATCACAAACAATATTTAGAGCATACGTAACTCCTGTGGTATATGTTGGAAGCTGTGCTCTGCCATATGTATCCGAGTATGAAACCAGTTTTCCATCCACTGAGACTTTTGCTCCGGAAACAGGTGTTTTTGCTTCGTTGTAGATTAAGATTAACGGGTTTGCTTCTGATAATGATAATGCAATCTCCGGGAGAGCAGTTATATCTGATCCAATATACTTTGTTTCTGTATAAGGAATGTGGGATGCTGCAGTTACCATAATTACATTATTTGCGCCTCTTGTAAGAGATACACTCAGGTAACCGAATTCATCTGTTTTTCCGGCGACTACGTTGTTTATTTTGACTTCAGCACCCTTAATTGGGCTTCCATCCATCTCAACAACAGTAATCAGTACAGGGGGTTCTCTTGTCATCTGAACCATTTCCCGCCCTGCAGAGGGACCAACTGTTATTGTTTTTACAGCAGTAACATATTCTGGTGTTTTTGTAACAGTTAAGATATATTCTCCCTGACGCAGTGATGGAAACTCTGCAGCACCGTTTGTAAGTGTGCGGAGAGTACTAGTTTGTGTTTTGTCTGCTACTGAAACAAGAGTTACATCTGCATTAGAAATGTAGTTGTTTTCAGTGTCTGTTACAACAACAGTGAGTGAACCGGCGCTTAGGGAGTCAGCCGCTGCTGCAGCTCCGCAGAATATGAGTGCTGCAAGTAATAGTACTGCTGCGAGTTTTTTAATCATATTAATAATTATTGTCTTTTATCCTCTTTATAGCATCGGTTTGCCGGTTATGCTACGCGGGAGATGAGCATCCCGGAAACCTTTACCGGCCGGGTTTCTTCTGCGATTTTGAGTGCTGCAGAAAGTTTCCAGTCTTTTTCTGCGTAGATGGTGTAGAGCACTTCTCCTTTTTTCACCGTCTCGCCCGGTTTTTTATTCATGTGAATGCCTGCGCCGTGGTCAACAGGACTTCCTGCCGCCCGCGCGATATCTATGATTGCCCTGTTGGTTATTGAAATTACATATCCGTCTGCCGGGGCGGTGATGCTGTATGCATACTCTCCTGCTGGTAAATCTTTCGAGGTAATATTTGGATTTCCTCCCTGAATTTCGATGATGTCTTTCATCTTCTGGTATGCGCTGCCGTTTTTCAGCAGATTCATTGCAGCATCGGCACCGTTTCCCTGCTTTACAACCCCTGCCATCTCCAAGGCGATACCTGCAACCGCACAGCTTTTTAAGACAAGAGATGTTGATGTGTTTCCATCGCCTGTTTCAAGAATTCTCAGAGCTTCAGCGACTTCCAGATTCACACCGATATCTCTTCCGATGGGGGATCCTCCATACGTTATGGCGCATTCTACTTTCATATCCAGCCGCTTTCCAAGTTCAATTAACTGACCTGCGAGAATCCGCCCCTCTGTTTCGTTCTCAACTTTTGTACCTGCACCGGTTGGAATATCGATTACACAGATGTCAGCACCTGCTGCTTTTTTCTTTGCGAGAATGCTTGCAAGCATTTTTCCTCTCGGATTTATTTTCAGCGGGTATTCGTACTGAATCAGGATGTCATCTGCGGGAACAATATTTGTAGAACCGCCCCAAACGATTACTCCCCCGGCTTTTTCTGTCATCTCCTGTACTTCAGCAGCAGAAAATGCAACAGGAGCTAATGCTTCCATTAAATCTGCTGTGCCGCCAGCCCCGGTAATCGCACGCGAACATGTTTTCGGGATTAACAGATGTGCAGCGGCTATTATGGGTACAACTAACAGACTGATTTTATTTCCGGGAACGCCTCCGACTGAGTGTTTATCGACAATCGGTTTCTGGGAAAACGTCAGTTTTTCTCCGCTCTCAATCATTTCCCGCGCCAGATATTCTGTTTCATCCATATCGAGACCGTTTATATACATTGATGAAACATAGGGAGATATTTCTTCGGGAGTGAGGATTCCGTTTGTGATATCCTTAATGATTACTGCAGTATCTTCCCGTGTCAGTTTTCCCCCGTCCATCTTTTTTACGATTGACTGAATGGATGCGGGTTTTGCGCGTAATGATATGCTGACGGCATCACCATCTGAGACGTGGAGTTTTTCTGCGGTATTGGCATCCAGAACTATGTTTCCGGATGAGGTTAATTTCCGGGTGATGACTGCATCTGCAGCAGCAGAATATTTCGCAGAAGAGTTCTGCAGAATAACTCGTGCTCCATCTTTGATTCCGGCTTTTTCTGCGTCATCAGCGTGAAGCAGAAGCAGTGGTCGCAGTATGTCTGAGATATGTACCGTAAGCAACATAAGATTATATTTGCCTCCTGTTAATTAAGAATTTTCGGATAGGGAAATAATTTAAAAAAAGGTTTGTTTATTTTACTCGTACTTTTCGTGGAATACGATGTCTTCGAGTTTTTTCTTCTCAACAAGAGAGATTCCGCCGACATCAGGAACTCCTGCAGCGACTATGGACATCAGTTTGTATTTGTCCGGCACACTGACCAGTTTTCTGACATCTTCTGCATACGGAGTCTTGTCTCCTGCAATCCAGCATCCGCCATAGCCGTATGCGTGAAGTGCTAATAAGAGATTCTGCGTTGCTGCAGAACAGTCTTCGACAACAAACGGATGGTCTTTTTCGCCAAAGACAAGGATACAAAGACCGGCTTTTGCGATGAACTTGCCGTATGTAGCAAGGTCTGCGATTTTTGCCATCGTTTCCTTGTTTTCAATCTGGACAAAAATCCATGGCTGAACATTCATTGCGGTAGCTGCCTTGGATGCACACTCTAAAGCTTTTCTGACGAACTCCGGCGGAACCGGTTCATCTTTGAATTTGCGGACTGAATGGCGGGACTGGATAACAGTGATGCCGAAATTTGCAATACCCGGGTTTCTTACATTCATGATTAACTACTTGGTTATTCTCTCATATGAGTTTTTCCTTCAGAAAGCACGCGGACGGCTTTCACCGTACAAATACCTTATCTTCTCAACACACCAATGTATATCTATAAAACATGCGAGGAGGAGATTTTATATGAACCGCTGGGTGCTGGACTTGCTTTGCTGCCCTGTCTGTAAAGGTAGTTTTATACTATCAGAAACAAAGGATAATGGTACAGAAATATCCGAAGGAAAACTTACCTGCAGTGTATGCGGAAAAAGCTATCCTATCGAAGATGGAATCGCAAATCTTCTCCCGGAAAATCAGAGGTAATCTATGGCATTAATCGAAATACAGATGAATCGGCTTGGTATCAATTCGATAGAACTGAATTCACGCGAAGCAGAAGTCAGCGCGGGGACTGCACTTCACATCAAAATTACCAACTACGGTGCGTCAACACATGTAACCTTAAAGACTGACGGCTCGGCATATACGATGTTTACCTACGAAAACATCTATCTGGAAGCTGAATCTGAAGTAATTGTTCCGATTCGTCCGGATGCCGAGGCAGGTTCATTTTCGATGCATATTATCTCCGGATACGGTCTGCGTGATGAAGAGATTATCATCAATGTCATAAAGCCGGAGCCGCTGCCGGTTCGGGACATCTCACTTGATACTGAAGCCTCATGGGAGGAAGAGAAGGAAGCAAAGATTAACCCGAAGACTGCTAAATTGCTTCTTTGCGCAATTCTGCCGGCTGTTGCCTTAATTCTGATTCTCCTCTGGATATTCGTCTTCCCGTGGCTGTCTGCGATTATGATTGTCTCAGTTGTATATGTGATTATGCTCGCCGGATTCGCGCTTGTATGGCTTTCGGCGCGCTGATTCTTTTTTTCGGTCTTCTTCTTGACCGGATAATAGGAGATCCGGTCAGCAGATTTCACCCGGTTGTTCTTCTCGGAAACCTGATTGGACTCTGGGGAAAGACAAATACGTATCCTAAATCGGCAGAACGGTTTGTCGGTATCTTCGGCTGGCTGATTACCGTTATAATCTGTCTGATTCCCTGCGTTCTCATAGGGTTATTTGCTCCCGCATGGGTATTTGCAGTATTTTCCGTATTTGCTCTGTGTTTTTCGATAGGGTGGCGGTCGCTTGAAGAGCATGTCAGAAATGTTGAAACAGCTCTTTCAAAAGGGGAGGATGCCGGGCGCGCGGAAGTTTCAAAGATGGTAAGCCGCAGCACTGCAGGACTTACATTTGAGCAGATTCGTTCCGGTGCGTATGAATCCGCGGCAGAAAATCTTGTTGACAGTATCATTGCCCCCATCTTCTGGTTTGTTGTGTTCGAGCTGCTCTTCGGAATGGGTATCTGCGGTGCGGTTTTGTTCCGCGCGGCAAATACCATGGATGCTATGCTCGGCTATCGTGATGAGAGGATTCGTATCGGCTGGTTTGCTGCCCGCATGGATGATATTCTCGCATTTATTCCAGCGCGCATTACAGGACTCATTCTCCTGATTATCTATGCGGTGTCCGGGAAAGGAAAGAGTGCATGGGGTGTTTTATCCGCGACAGGAAAAAACGTCCGGGATTTAACGGCGGAATCCCAATGTCTCTTATCGCCGGAGGATGCGGAATACAGTTCGATAAACCGGGTGTTTATACGATTGGAAATCCGGTCAGGACGCTTGAGGCTGGAGGAAATGCGGTAATC
>DALTWR010000046.1 GCA_029986975.1 Methanocorpusculum sp. | reverse complement strand
ATCTTGGCGCATCTGATGTTGAAGAAACGCTTCTCTCACTCGACCCGGAGCATGTTGAAGGCGTGCTGAAACTTGCTTTGAAGAAGACTTCGCTTTACAAATGGCGGCTTGTTCAGGCGGCAAAGAAGTTCGGGGCGATTGATTCCGATGCAGATTATGAAAAAATCAGTATGAACCGTCTGCTTGATTTATTTGACGGCACAGTCGTTGAACAGGAAGCATTCCGCGAACTGTTCTTTTCGAGCATGGATGCAGAAGGGGCAAAAGAGGTTGTGCGCCGCCTTAGAGATCATGAGATGGAAACACGGTGCAGCAGGCTTTCAGTGATTGGTGCGCTTGGTCTTTTTTCCGAGCGTGATTTAGTAACGCCTCCGGGCGAAGATCAGGCTATCTTAGAATCAGTTAAGCATCGTCTTGCAGAAACCGATGTTGTTCTTGCCTGTATGCACTGTAAAAAATGGCATTCCCGCACGAAAACAGGCCGTGTACAAGACCATCCGGTCTGTCCCTTGTGCGGCGCAAAACTGATAGCCGTTTTAAAGCCCTACGAAGAGCAGCAGTTCTTAGCTCTCAGAAAAGCAAAGCTCACATCAGAAGAAGCGGAAGCACAGAAGCGGATGATGAAGAATGCAAATATGGTGTTATCCGGCGGAAAAGAAACAATCATCGCTCTTTCGGGAAGGGGAGTAGGTCCCGATGCTGCTGCCCGGATTCTTTCTACGTTTGCGAAAGGGGATAACTTCTACCGTGAGATTTTAAAAGCGGAACGGCGTTTTGTTCAGACACATCAGTACTGGAAGTAACCTGTCTTATCCAAGACTTTAATTCAGAGAAAAACCTATACTAATCCTCTTTATGGCATCACGGGAATCGTTTTCAGGAAAGCTTGGTCTGCTTCTCACAGCAGCGGGCGCTGTTGTGGGTCTCGGCAGTCTGTGGCGGTTTCCGTATCTGACCGGACAAAACGGCGGCGGCATTTTTATTCTCTGCTATTTTGTATTGATGATTGCCTTAGGTCTGCCGCTTCTGATAACTGAATTTTCCATAGGCAGAAAGACACAGACCGGAGTTCTTGGTGCGTTTAAAAATCTGCATCCGAAGTTCGGATTTTTAGGACTCTTTTCTATCCTGGCAATTCTTTTTACGATGCCGTACTATTCGATTATAGGTTCTGAAAGTGTCAAGTATGGTTTCATGTATATCACAGGGCATGGCGCAGAACTGCTTGACCCGACATACTATACAGCATATTCTGCAGAAGTCCTTGAGCCTCTCCTCTGGCTTGCCGGATTTGTAATCATCTGCGGAATTGTCGGTCTTTTCGGGCTTAGAAAAGGAATTGAACGGTTCTGTAAGGTTGTAATGCCTGCAGTAATTTTCCTCCTGATAGGTCTTACGATATTTTGTCTCACTCTCCCCGGAGCGCTTGACGGATTATATTACTACTTAATGCCTGACTTTTCCACATTTAAGCCGGAAACGATTCTGGCAGCTATGGGTCAGGTTTTCTACTCATTATCTGTCGGGTTCGGCGTGATTGTAACACTCGGTTCATATATGAACAAAAATGAGAACATTTCTTCTTCATCGATAAAGACCCTTGGTCTTACCTTCTTTGTAGCGTTTCTTGCCGGCTCTCTTATCATTCCCGCAAGCTACATCTGTACGAACGGAAATCCGGCGATTTTAGGAACGGGTACGGTCTTTGAGTCTCTGCCGCTGATTTTTGATGCTATGTCCCATACAGGCGGACCAATTCTTGGTGCGCTGTTCTTCCTTCTTTTGTCGCTTTCAGCTCTTGCTCCGGTTGTAATCTTCTCGGAGGTCATTATTACTGCCCTCCATGACCGTTTCTCTGTGCCGCGTAAAGCAGGAGTCGGCATTATGACGGCAGCACTTTTCGGCATCGGGGCGTTTATCTCGCTCGGATATGGTCCATTGTCATGGATGCAGCTTGGCGGACGCCATATCTTTGAAATCTTCGACTTTACGGTGGGAAATATTCTTCTGCCGGTAACAGCACTTCTTACCTGTATCCTGATGGGCTACTGCCTCAAAAAATCTGTTATCCTGGATGAGGCTTGCCTGAAGCATCCGAAAGTGTTTATGATAATGCTTAAATACTTCTGCCCGCATGTATTCTTGCTATTTTTATCTACAATATTGCGGTTGCTTTTCTCTAACCATTTTTTGAAAAACGAAACTGATTTATTCTCGCTCGGCAGATAATAGGGTATATGGCACAAAGAGTAGCTTTTGAAACACCGAATAAAACAGTCTCCTACGTTGCACTGACGGCAGGAGTTCTTTCAATCATTGCTGCATTTATCACTCTTCTTGCATCGACGCCTATTCTCAGTGAGATTCTTCCGCGGTCTCTTGTCTGGTGGATTTCATTTGGTCTGCTGGTTGTTTCTGTTGTTGTCGGGATTATCTCAACCTCTAAAAAACTTGGCTCTTCGGCGATTACCTATCGCGCTGAAATCTGCGGGATTATCGCTGCTGTTATTCTGGTCATTTCGACCTTTGTATCAGTATTCTTCAAATAATCTTTTTTGAGAGTGAGTTAGTATTTTGGCAATTTAACGTTTTTTTCTGACAGAGTTTATTGTCTTTTAGTTGGTGTCAGGGGAAAAATCTGCGCCGAAAAAAGTCCCTCCGGCAAACTGTCGTTGTTACTGCCGACAAAAGTAGAGTAAAGAGAAAATTCAAAAAAATGATTATCTGAGATTTATCTCAGAGAAGAGTCAGAGATTCAATCTCTGTGCTCTCGATACCTGCGATACCTGCAAACATTGCAGTGATTTTGTCTTCTGCGCCTGCATCGTCAGAGGTTACAAGAGCGACTTTAACTGCGGAAAGCCCAAATCCAATCGGTTCAATCTTAATGTCCTGGATTCCGGTAACCTTTGCTTTAATGTCTGCCTGAAGCTTTGCAAGGTCAACTTCCGGAGATTCCGGCATAATCTTTAAAATAACAGCAACGTCACCCATGATTTCACGGACCCTGGAAGCCGCATTTCGGGCAAGTGTATTTTACGCTCTGCTTTCTGCACTGTGCGCAGCGGTAGATAACTTCACCGCAGTCCGGGCATTTAAATTCGGTTGCCCCGCGCTCGGATAAGGGGGCGTTACAAGAAGTACATGTAGCCATGATAAATTCCTTAAATTATTGGTTTCTCACTCTTATAAATGTGCGGCTTGGAAGTCACGAAGAAATGCCCTAAGCTCCTTATTATCTCTGGCATTTACCGCCGCAGCAAAGACTCCTGACTTTTTTATCAGCTCAGAAAAGAACGAATCGATATATTCTGCATCATCAAACTCCCCATCGCGTGATTTTAAAAGAACAAGCGGCGCATGGATTTTTTCTGCAATCCAGAGCGCAATCGAGTCTGAGGTGACATCCCACGAATGAGGAAGCGGGTCTTCGGTCTTCATGACACGTTTTGGAAGCAGAATCGAAATTCCTTCATCAGGAAGTCCCGCCTCTTCTGTTGCCGGAAATCCGAACGAGGATAAAAACACGCCGTATCTGTTCATCGCCTCTATCGCCCGCCAGTGAGCAGTGTCGTCATCAGGATTGTCTTTTCTTATCATATCTGCAAACACACCTCCTCCCGGTACAATCACTGCCGGGATTCCGGCGTTTTCAAGTGCATCAAGCACATTGCCTGCGGTATCTGCAAGACTTCCGGCGAATTTAAATACTGCTCCATTCATCCAATACTTATATGACATTCCAACGATAATAAAAATCTCATGCAGAAACTCCCGATAGTCTCACACCTTATCATACTCTTCTTCCTGATGCTTCTGGTCTTTGCAGTCCCGGCTGCAGCAGCATATACGATAACTGAATTCTGTGCAGACGGCTATGCATCAGGCGATGATGATGAGTATTTTGTTCTTGACGGCGTTGGAGATTTATCTGAGTGGAGCGTTACTGACGGTGAAGGCACAATCTCTTTTTCCGGCGGTTCAGGCAGATGTGTTGTTGCGCGCACCGCTTTGGCGTACTATGACGTTCATGGCGCATACCCGGATTACGAAATAAAAGATACCGTCTCTTTTGTTCCGGAAGCTCTTGTCTCCGGCAAATTCCAGATGGCAAATTCTGAGGATTCCCTCTCGCTTCTGCACCGGGGCGTTTCGGTTCAAAGTGTTTCATGGCCTGACGAGGTGGAAAGAGGTGCGGGACGGGTCCATCTCTATGAGGACGGCGTCTGGGATTCGCGCATAATGAAGATAGGGCAGACAAGGCTTTCTCCGGCGACCTATTCTGCGGATAAGGTGACACTGTTTGTCTCTCCGGACTGTTCTTATGAGGTTTTAACTGACGTCATCACCGATGCAAAAACATCTCTTGACATCTCGATGTATGAGTTTACTCATCCTGAACTTGCCTCTTTAATCTCAGATGCCGTATCCCGCGGTGTTTCGGTGCGGATTTTAATGGAAGGAGGACCTGTCGGGGGAATTTCAGCCGCGGAAAAAGGTGTGCTTGATTATCTGGGACGAGCCGGCGCTGATATTTATGTAATAAGCGGCACGTCTGATTATCCGGCACGCTACCGTTTTGTACATACCAAATATCTGATTGCCGACTCGTATGTTACAGCAGTCCTGTCTGAAAACTTCAAGGAGTCAGGCATTCCGGTAACCGGTCAGGAAGGAAACCGCGGGTGGGGGGCTGTTATCTATGATGCTGAGGTTGCCGCGTATTTTTCCTCAGTATTTACTGCTGACATCAGCGGAAAGGACATCTCGCGCAGAAGTGCCGGCTCTGATTCGTTTCCGTCTCTGTTAGCAGCGCCATCATACACGCCGTATTTTGAGCCGATGACTCTTTCTAATGTTGCAGTCACGCCGGTGTTTGCGCCTGATACGAGTTATCTGATTCCAAATCTGCTGTCTGGTGCGAAAGAGTCGGTGATTATTCAGCAGGCATATGTCACAAAGTATTCCGGTCTTGATGAAAACCCGTGGCTGACGCTCGCAGTCAATGCAGCAAAAGCAGGTGCTGATGTGCGGGTTCAGCTTGATGCGATGTATTACAATACGCAGGATGATGAGGATAATGATGAGCTGGTCTCTGATTTGAATCGAGCGGGCATTCCGACACTCAGTGCCCGGCTGTTAACCGACCGTGATGGTATCACGAAGATTCACAACAAGGGAATGATTGTTGACGGGCGGTATGTGCTTATCTCATCTATCAACTGGAACTACAACAGCCCGAACAGCAACCGTGAGTCTGCGGTAATTATCGAAAGCCCTGAAGCTGCGGCATACTTTACAAAAGTGTTTGACTATGACTGGGACGGGTATGTCTTAGATAACCCTGCATCGTACTCGCTTGGGTTTGATGTGCGGTTTTTAATCGCCGGGATAATTATACTGTGCGGGATTGTCTTTGTTGTTGTCAGGAGATGGAAAAGGTAAGGGTTGAATCGGTCGGTGCAGGAATTTAGTGCGGAGGAGTTGGGTGGTACATGAGGATTTTGACAAACGTATGCGATGTGTGAGAATTGATATTATCTGAACGCAAATACATAGATGCCGGGGAGTAGTTGCCCCGAGTAAATGTTAGAGGTGATATGTATGACCTCCCTCTTGGAAACACTCATAGTAGTGTTGTTCATCATCGGAGAAATCCGAAGATGGGTTGAACTCTACCGAAAGCGTTAGGGGATCAAAACCCCTACCTTTCATTCTAAATGGGTAATGATTATATACTCAAACATCCTATTATATTTTGTAACCAAGAGGGAGGTCTGTCGGTTGATGGAGTAACTAACCATCGTTAACCGACTCATCTCTGTTACATGTACCAAGTGTTTTATCCTGTTTTATGCCGTATGTCAGTCTATTTTCTCTCTCCAATCCTTCTATTCAATCTTTGCCCATCCCAGTATATCCCTTTCCACCTGAGCCACGTCTGATGCAATATCTTCTACCGCAATAATCTTCGCACGCTTTTCAATCGGCGGATTCAGTTTTGCCTGCTGCTCATACTTTACAATGTCCTTTGCAAATTCTTCCGGAAGTGATGCAGACTCACGAAGGACTGAGACAAACTCCTGCGAAAGATAGGTATCAATCTGAATCTTGCGTTTTGCTGTGTGCGAGAGTTTTCCAATAAAGCGGCAGAGTTTATCGCGGTCATCCGGTGATAACTGCTCGGCAAAATCATAGGCCTCAATTGTCTTCAGCATCTGTAAAATCGGCAGAACTGCATCAGGCGTTATCACATAGACTGTATAGTCAGCAAGCGGATAGACAAACGTGGTAAGCACATCCGCAGTCGAAGACGGAACTACGAGGAACGCATCCTTTCTGACATTTTCGTTTTTGCAGTACTTCTTCATCCCTTCCGCCTGCTGTTTCAGATACGCCGGGAAATTTTCCAGATCTTCCGGGTTCTTCGGGCTTTTTGCATCGAAGATGGTGTACATGCCGCCGATTAAAAACACGTTGTCAGGCGTTCCTGAATACGGATAGTCGCATTTTTCGCAGCGGATGAAATCATAGCGTTTTGCAAGACCTCTGAGATTTTCCTCGACCTCTTTTTCATGCCGCTGCCATGCTGATGAAAGAAGCTCATTGTGCGCTTCCATTTCTTCTTTGATGCGCTCTTCCGCACGTCTGTGGTCTTCTTTCATCTGGTCGATTAATGTATTCAGCGAAGAAACACGCCGTTCATACTCGGCAGCCCGTTCCTCTTTTACACTTTCTTCTGCTGCCAGCTGTTCGTTTGCCGCGGCAAGTTCTGCGGCGGTACTTTCTGCTTCGGACTTCAGTGCGGCTGATTTTTCCTGTTCGATGCGAAGCCCTTCTTCTGCTGCGGAAAGTTTTTCGCGTGTCTTTACAAGCGTATCATCGCTTGTCCGCTTTTCTTTTGCCAGTTCTTCAAAGTCAGCTTTTATTTTCGCATGTGCCTGTCTTTCTGCTTCAAGCCGTGTTTTTTCTGCTGAAAGTTCCTCGCGAACTCTTGCAAGCTCTGTGTCTGCTGCCTCTTTTGCCTTCGTGAGTTCTTCTGCCTCGGTTTTAACAGCCTCACGCATCTCCTTTTCTGCGGTCAGGCGTGTATGTTCTGCAGTGAGTTCCTCACGCACGTTTGCAAGCTCTGCATCCGCGCATTCTTTTGCCTTTGCAAGTTCCTCTGCCTCTTTTTTTGCGGCTT
>DALTWR010000045.1 GCA_029986975.1 Methanocorpusculum sp. | reverse complement strand
GCCAAATATCTTCCTACTTTGTTAGGGCGTGTGACTTTCATTGGATGATTCCGGTAATAATAGCGATAATGGTCTATGCCTGCATCTGCTACTGGATTAAGACTAAAAATATCCTGCCGCACATTTTCGCGTTTACAGGTCCATGTCTGATGATAAAAACGGAAAAGACCGCCTTCTTCGATAAGCTTGCACACCCGAAAAAACTCCTTATGGCGTATGCAAGCGCCGGTATTATTCTGACTGCATTATCAGGAATCATCTTAACGCTGCTCTTCCTCGTATCAGCTGTGCTGACACTCATCTCGCCGCCTGAACCGGTTGCCGTGGAGAACCTCTTTCTTATTCCGGGACTGAATGAGTATGTACCGTCAACTATTGCGGTATGGCTTTCTTTGGTTCTCGCGTTGATTATCCATGAAGGCGGACACGGCATATTATCCCGCGCCGAAAATATCAAAGTAAAATCCACCGGTCTTTTAGCGCTTGTTATACCAGTGGGAGCATTTGTTGAGCCGGATGAAGATGATGTTGAAAAAGCAAAACTCGGCACAAAACTTAGAATGTTTGCTGCAGGAATTACCAACAACCTCGTCTTCGGTGCGGTATGTTTAATCATCATGTGTCTCCTTCTCGGAATGGTTGTTCCCGGCGCTCATCCGTATGTGTACGGCATCTATGAAGGGTTTCCTGCAGAAGATTCAGGCGTAATCCCCGGAACTATCATAACTGCAGTAAATGATGTTCCTGTATATAGTCTGGATGATATTTCTCATGCTATGGAGGGTACAAAAGCAGGTGATGTTATCCGTTTAAACGGCGAGTACAAAGGAGAGTCCTGCAGCTATGACATAGCGCTTGCCGCTATTCCGCCGGAACTTGCATCCTCTGCGCTCACCGCTGATGCAGGATTTATGGGTATTTCATTTTCTGAGCCGAAGACAGTAATAAACTCTCTAACCGCTCTTACAAAACCCGCATCACCTGCAGAAGCCGGCGCGTCGTTTCTTTACTTCCTTGTGCTCCCCTTCAAATCGCTTGCTGGAATGGAAACCTTAAGCTTCATCACTGCAGACTCTCCTGACCCGGCGATTCTTTCTGCCCCATTTGTCGGATTCTGGGGATTGATTCACTTCCTTTTCTGGTCTGCGTGGATAAATATTATGCTTGGCACATTCAATGCCATCCCGATTCGCGCTTTTGACGGCGGGCAGATGCTTAGAGAAATTCTGCGCTCGGCATACAAAAAGCGGGGGCTGCCGGAAGAAAATGCGTTCAGGCTCTGCAGCGGCATATCTCTGGCTCTTATTATGCTTCTGGTGCTTTCGATTATTGTGCCGTATCTGTTTTGAGGAAGAATCTGTTTTAGAGATGATCTAAATCAGATATCTTCATCCTCAAACCAGCCGGTCAGTGCTGCACGTTTTTTTGCACGCTGTAAATCCCTGCTCGTGTTTCCTGAAAGATTTGTATCATCAGCTATCTGCAGCGGCTTGATGGCACCTGAGGATACCGGTGTTTTTTTGAGTGCTGAATCCTTTGAAGTATTTGTGTCACCGAAATATCCTACCGGATACACAAATGCTTTCTCACGAGCGGCTGCTTCGGCTTTTGCGCGCATCCCATCTAAAGCATCAGCACCTGCCTGCGTCAGAGTAAATCCGTCAAGTCCTGTTATTTTGACGATAAATCCTCTCTCAGCAAGGGAAAACAGCGTGTCATCAAGCATTTTGTATGCTTCGGCAATCGTGATTCGTCCGCCGCCGGTCGTTACAAAGCGTCTGAGATTTGCACGCATATGGTTTCCCTCGGCAATGTGACCAAGAAGCTTGACTTCGCTGGGAGACAAACGTATTGCAGGCGCTGATTCACAGCAACGCGGAATCTCTCTTCCCAAATCATCATACCGGCGGCTTACCATTTTGCAGCAACTCCTTGCTAAGATATATGATATAATCAGACTCTGATACGTATATGGATTACGCTTCAAAGAGTTTTTGTACTGCTCAGAAATCAGTTTGATGAGAGATACTCGCCAACCCATCATCCAATAACAATATCCCGTCACACGTCAAATAATACCATAGAATCGATATGGCAAAAGACCAGATACGAAAAGGACGGCTTGATGATGACCGCTCAACAGAGGTTGAAGCATACTTATCATCCATGACCGCCGACCGTGAAATTGCCGAATGCGATCTCAGAGTTGATATGGCGCATATCTTAATGCTCCATCATCAGAACCTGATAGATACCGCATCCGCAAAGAAACTCCTGACAGCTCTTCAGAGATACCTTGATGAAGGACTGCCTGAGGAAGCATTCAATCCGGCGCACGAGGACATACACGCAGGAATCGAGGCGCAGTTGATTTCTGATGCGGGCGCTGACGCAGGCGGGAGAATGCATCTCGGACGAAGCAGAAACGATGAGGTTGCAACATGCCTTCGTATGCGCACCCGTGAGTACATCTTAGAGATTTTATCAGGCATCTTTGAACTCAGACGTGCGCTCATCGACCGCGCAGATGAGAATACGGGAACAATCATGCCCGGATTTACTCATCTTCAGCACGCGCAGCCCACAACACTTGCTCATTACCTCATGTCCTACGAAAACCTCTTTTCCCGCGACACAGAGCGTCTCTTTGATGCATATACGAGGGTAAACAGGTCTCCGCTCGGTTCTGCAGCATTTGCCGGAACCGGATTCCCGCTGGACAGGGAACTGACTGCATCATACCTTGGTTTCACATCTCCGATGGAAAACAGCATGGACGGGGTAGCAAACCGTGACTTCATAACAGAAGTTATCTCAGCGCTTGCGATTCTTATGACAAATATCAGCCGTATGGCAGAAGAGCTTATTCTCTGGTCTTCAGCTCTTGTTCGTTTTGTCGTATTAGATGATGCATTCTGCTCCACATCAAGCATTATGCCGCAGAAGAAAAACCCGGACACGCTTGAAATTATGCGGTCAAAGTCAGCTTACGTAATTGGAGAACTTACTGCAGCACTAACACTCATCAAAGGTCTTCCAATGAGTTACAACCGTGATTTACAGGACTTAAACCCGCACCTCTGGCGTGCCTGCAAAGAGACTGCAGCATCTGTTCCGATTCTGGCACAGATTATCAGTACCGCAGTCTTTGATGAGTCTGCGATGAAGAAAAGCGCTAAAGCAGGAAACACCGGAGCTACTGAACTTGCTGACTCATTTGTGCGCGAGTTTAACCTGCCGTTTAGAACGGCGCATAACATCGTAGGACGTGCGGTCAAGCTCAACTCGTTTGAACTCTCCGTAATCGATGAGATTGCAGAAGAGTTTGCCGGATTCAGACTTTCTGAAAAAGGTCTGACGCAGGAGTTCATCGACAAAGTACAAAACCCCAAAGAAATTGTCAAATCCAAAAAGACTCTCGGATCTCCTAACCCGCGCCTTGTTAAAAAAGCCGTGCAGGAAGCAGACATCAGACTTGTGCAGGATGAAGTAACAAGCGATATGTTAAGCGACGAACTCGAATCTGCTTACGCCCGTATGAAAACCGCAACTGAGGAATTATCATGACTTATCAGAACAGTGACCCCGTAACCGTCTCGTTTGCCGGACTTGAGATGAGCGGAATCTATATCAATAAATCCGGCGAGAATGCAATTGTAAAACTGAAAAGCGGATATAACATCTGTGTGCCGGAAAACTGCTGTGCGCCGCGCAAAATTGAGGCGGCAGCAGAAAAGCCGGAGGTAAAACCGATTGAGCAGAATGAAAAGCTGCCGCTGTTATCGATTATCTCCACGGGCGGAACCATTGCCAGTACCGTAGATTATCAGACCGGCGCAGTATCTTCCAAGTTCACCGCAGAAGACATCATCAGAAACATCCCGGAACTTGCAGGAATTGCCCGCTACCACACAGTTCAGCCGTACAACATCTTATCCGAGAACATGAACCCGCAGAAATGGCAGGTCTTAGCCCGCACAATTGCCTTCGAGATTGAAAACGGTTCTCAGGGCATTATTGTTACGCATGGAACTGATACGATGCTTTACAGCGCGGCAGCAGTTTCCTTCATGCTTGAAACACCGGTTCCGGTTATCTTTGTCGGCGCACAAAGAAGTGCTGACCGCCCGTCAAGCGACAACGCAATGAATGCCATCTGCTCGGCAAAAGCAGGAATCTCTGACCTTGGTGAGGTAGTTGTCTGTATGCATGCAACCTCGAATGACACGGTCTGTGCCCTGCACCGTGCAACACGTGTCAGAAAGAATCACACCTCCCGAAGAGATGCGTTCCAGAGTATCGGTCGTGAACCGGTTGCAACTATCGCATACCCTGATGGAGACGTTGTCTTCGCAGAAGATGCAGTACGCCGCAACACCAACAAGTTAGCTGTCAACGACAAATTAGAGCCGCACTGCGGTCTTCTGACGTATTACCCGGGTATGAATCCGGCAGTCTTTGATGCGTTTGAGGGCTACAAGGGGCTTGTTATCGCCGGAACGGGTCTTGGACATACCGGAACAGACTGCATTGCAAAGATTAAATCCCTGAGTGATGCAGGATGTACGGTTGTGATGACCTCACAGTGTCAGGCAGGTTCTGTCTGCGACCGTGTGTATGAAACCGGACGATATCTGCTTGATGCAGGAATTATTGAGGCTGGAAGCATGCTTCCTGAGGTTGCACTTGTCAAACTGATGTGGGTTTTAGGAAACGCATCGGATAAAGCCGAAATTAAATCCCTTATGCAGAAGAATCTCAAAGGGGAACTTGATTATGATATCAGAGGTGAGGAGTAATGGACTATAAGGCACTTGGACTTAAGGCAGGTATCGAGATTCACCAGCAGCTCAATACAGAGGAGAAACTGTTTTCGCATTCTCCGACAATTATCCGCAATACTGACGAGCACTACGGTGTTGTTCAGCGGTATCTGAGAACCGCTGCATCAGAGATGGGGACTGTTGACCGCGCCGCAGCAGAAGAGGCGATGCAGAAGAGACTTTTCACCTACTACACCTACGACACCACAGGTCTTGTCGAGATTGATGAAGAGCCGCCGGCACCGCTGAACCGCGAAGCACTTGACATCGTTTTAACCATTGCCAAGATGTTTTCAATGACGCCGCTTCCGGAAATCCACACCATGAGAAAGATGATAGTGGACGGCTCTGCAACAAGCGGATTCCAGAGAACAGCTCTTGCAGCACTCAACGGTAAGATTGCCGACACCTGCAGAATCGAGACCGTCGCCGTCGAAGAAGAAGCATGTCAGCGTGTTGAGGATACCATCTTTTCAGTGGACCGCTTAGGAATTCCATTAATTGAAGTCACCACAGCGCCATGCATGAAGACTCCGGAAGAGGTTCATGATGTCGCACAGTACATCGGAATGGTTTTACGTTCCACCGGAAAAGTAAAGCGTGGCCTTGGAACTATTCGTCAGGATGTCAATGTCTCTATCGCTGACGGCGCACGGGTTGAAATCAAAGGTGTGCAGGAGCTTGACTTAATCGCTGAAGTCGTCAGACGCGAAGTTCAGCGTCAGTTATCTCTTATTGCCATCCGCGATGAACTTCTCGCCCGCAACGCATCTGTCCCAGGTATTGTTGAGGACTTTACCAAGGTCTTTGAAGGAACTCAGTCCAATGTCTTAAAGAAAGCAAAGTGCATTTTAGGCACAGTACTTCGGGGATTCGACGGTCTTGTCGGTATGGAGATTCAGCCCGGACGCCGCCTTGGTTCCGAGATGTCTGACTACGCCAAAAAATGCGGTGTCGGAGGTCTTTTCCACACGGATGAACTGCCGGCATACGGTGTTACCGCTGAAGAGGTTGAAAAGCTAAGAAAAGCTGCCGGCGCAGGCCCGCAGGATGCAGTCATTATTGTGGCAGCGACCGAGCAGAAATGCCGCTGTGCGACGCAGATGATTATCTGCCGCGCAAAGATGGCATTCGAAGGTGTTCCCGAAGAGACCAGAAAGATGCTCGAAGGCGGTTCTACTGCCTATATGCGCCCCTTGCCGGGTGCGGCACGTATGTATCCGGAAACAGATGTTCTCCCGGTTCCGGTTACCAAAGAGCACTTCGAGTCCCTTAAAACACCGGAACTTCTGACAGACAAAGCAGCACGCTTCGTCTCTGAGTACGGCATGGATGAGGGTGTGGCGCATCAGATTGTATATTCTGAAAAACTGCCTCTCTTTGAGCGCGCCGTTTCTGAAGGAATCAGACCGGTCTTTGCAGCCCGTACTATCCTTGCCTCATTAAAGGAACTTTCCCGCGCCGGAGAGGATGCAGCAAACCTCCCGGACGAGAAAGTTCTTGGCGTTATGCACGCAGTAGAGGCTGGAAACGCAGCAAAAGAAGCAGTCTTAGAGATTCTTACCGCCTGCGCGAAAGGACTGAATGTAAAAGATGCTATCGCAAAAGTTGCCCCGTCATTCTCACGCGATGAACTGACAAGCCTTGTCAAATCAGTCGTATCTGACCGTGCTGAATTCATTAAACAGCGTGGAAAATCTGCATTAGGGCCGGTTATGGGTGTTGTAATGAAGGAAGTCCGCGGCAGAATTGACGGAAAAATCGTATCTGAGGTACTTAACTCCGAGCTGGAAAAGTATCTCTGAGTTTGATTGGAGAAAGATAATCTTTAAGTGAGTATGCAACCAACAAATTAAGGAGATTCAATATGGGAAAAACTGGAAGTATTAACTGGCATCAGGTTAAAGGTGTCAACGGCCAGATTCGCCTTGTGCCTCAGAAAGAGGGAGAGGTCAAAAAGCCGGGACCGAACCAGAGATTCAAGAGATCTAGCATTGTATCGAAGATTGAAAGCCGTATGGCAAACCAGCAGCAGGGACGCGGACGCGGACCTAAGATTGCTGATCAGAGACTCCGCCGCAGAATCCGCCGTTCCAAAGCATCTATGATGGGTGCCAAGGCAAAGGCAAAGCGCTGAAGGTTTCTTTTCAATACGACGGGAGAAATCCCGTCATGTATTTTTTCGTTTTCTGTTTTGTTTTGATTGCTTGAAAGAATGTACATCTGTTGATTTCTAAAATAGAGGATACTCTACTGAATTGTAATAAGCTGTGTTTAATGAAAAAGGAAATATTTCTATAGAGATATCCCCTCACTCACTTCTTCGGGAAGAAGGAGAGGATATCCCACGCAAGAGATTCAGCT
>DALTWR010000044.1 GCA_029986975.1 Methanocorpusculum sp. | reverse complement strand
CCAATAGAGACGGAGGGTGCAGTAAGATTGGGCTCGGGACAGAAGCCGAAAGAAGCAGACGGAGCAGTAAGATTGGGTTCGGGACAGAAGCCGAAAGAAATTGGAAACAGTGTGAGGTTGGGTTCGGGACAAAAACCGAAAGAGATCGGAAACAGTGTACGGTTAGGCTCAGGACAGAAACCGAAAGAAATCGGTAACTCAGTACGTATAACCGCTGTTAACGTGCCGAAGGAAACCGAACCTAAACTGCGTGAAAAAAACAGGCAGGCGCCCAAAGATGTCTGGGGTTCTGTTCGTGCTGCACAAAAGAAACGCGAGGAAAAAGAAGGCAGAGCCGGCTCTTCGCACGATATGAAGTGGATTTAAATGACAAAACAAATTAAAGACCCTGTTCACGGCTATATTGAAGTTCCTGATGCTCTTCTTCCCCTCTTAGATACTGCGTTAGTGCAGCGTCTCCATGCAATCAGGCAGCTTGGATTTGCGTATCTTGTCTATCCCGGCGCAAACCACACACGGTTTGAACACTCACTTGGCACAATGGCGCTTGCCGACAAAGTCTGTCAAAAGCTTGACCTTGCAGATGATGAACGTCTTCTTGTTACTGCATCCGCACTGATTCATGATATTGGTCACGGTCCGTTCTCCCACGCAAGCGAGCGGCTGGCACAGGAGTTCGGAAGTTTTTCGCACGACAATATTCTTCCCTATTCTGCGGACTTAAAACCCTGCTTCGATGAACTTGGAGCAGATGTAAAAGAAGCTGCTGCGATTATCAGCGGAACACACCGCCTTGCATCAATCATTCACGGAGACCTTGATGTTGACCGGATGGATTATCTTCTGCGCGATGCTCACTATACCGGCGTTCCGTATGGAACACTGGATGCAAACCGTCTGATTCACTCTCTGTCTCTTGATTCGGATGAGGGGTTATTCCTGAAGGAAGAGGGACTTTCTGCTGCAGAATCTCTTCTGATTGCCCGAACGCTGATGGGGCCTTCGGTATATTATCATCATGTCAGCAGAATTGCCGAAGAGATGTTTTTGCAGGCAGGAAAACGGGTGTTTACTGAGCAAAGCATCAGGTCGTTTCTGCGGATGGATGATGCGGCAGCTCTTATGCTTCTTGCGACGTCTCACTCAGATTCAGCACGGGCACTTATTTCACGTATCAGGACGAGACGTCTTTACAAACGTGCGGTCTATGTCGGAAGAAATCAGGTTTATATGGAACGCATGGTTTCTCTTCGTCCGGATGAAAAAGAGCGGATTCGTTTAGAGATTGCTGAAAAAGCAAATGTCAAAGAAGAATATGTGATTCTGGATATTCCGCCGGTCAGACGTGAGATGCATATGCAGGTGAGAGTGCAGAACCTGCATGACTTTGTTCCGTTCGATGATATTGTACCGCTTCTGACTCTGATGAACCAGACGAGAAAAGAGCAGTGGAGACTTGGGGTTTATACAGTACCTGAATACCGGGAGAAGGTTTCTGCTGCGGCGATGTCGGTATTGGGCATTCAGAAACCGACAAAACAGTATAAGCTGTCTGATATTATTATTGAAGAAAAGTAAAGAAGATAAACCAACAACTATTTTTAAAATCCGAAAATCAGTGACGCAACAAAGTAAACAGCCCATGATACAACAGCTGCACAAGGGATTGTAATAATCCATGCAACAAGCATGTGAGTAACCGTCTTCCAGTTAATGCCCCCAGCCCCTCTGGTCATACCGGTTCCTATGATAGCCCCTCCTGCAACGTGCGTCGTTGATACAGGAATTCCGCAGGCAGTCATCAGGGTCAAAACAAGTCCGCCGGTCGTTGTCGCAGAAAAACCCTGATAGGGCATAATACGGGTAATGCCTGACCCTACATTTTTGATAATCTTCCATCCGCCTGAAAGCATACCGACAGTTATAGCAACTGCGGATGTAATAATAACCCAGAGCGGCAGCTCAGAACCTGCCGTTGTAAGACCTGCTGCTACCAGAATCGCAAAGATAATACCCATTGCATTCTGCGCATCGTTTCCGCCGATAGTTAATGCCTGAAATCCTGCACCAACTACCTGAAGCCGCTGGAACCATTTGTTTAACCGTGTCGGAACTTTTGAGCACTTCGCAACAATCCGTGTTAATATCACCGTAAAAAGATATGACACAACAATACCAAGCATTGGAGAAACACAGATAAACAGAATAATTGCTAAAATACTTGAACCAGGGAACACACCGAATAACATTGCAACAGGGATGGATAAAACAGCACCCACACCCGCTCCGAATCCAAGATACATCTTAACCGGTTCTTTGAAGATAAGTGCTAATAGTAATCCGACAACTAATCCAAGACCAGCACCGCCCAAGACAAAAAAGAGCGTTCCAAGAAGCATGTCAGGCGTTGGCCAGAATACTGCGGACCATCCTGCAGCAGCGATACCAGCACCCATCAATCCTCCGACTAATGCATGCGTTGATGACACCGGAATTCCTATGCGTGAGCAGATATTAACCCAGAGAACCGAGCCGCAAAGACCAAGAAACATTAATACAGGAGTGAAGAGTTCAGGATTTATGATGCCGTTTCCAATCGTTTTTGCAACGGCGGTTGAGAAAACAAAAGGACCTGCAAGACAGCAGATGGCTGCAAAAATAATAGCTTTACCCGGCGTTAAAGCATGCGTTGCAACAACTGTTGCAACCGCATTTGACGCATTATTTCGTCCGTTGCTGAAATTAAAGATGAGAGCTATAATTATGCCTAAGACAACCAGAACAAGAGATATGGTATCCATACTTATGTGTGTCTGATAAGAATCGCAGTCAGAACATCAGCGACATCTTCACATTTATCTGCAGCACCTTCGAGATGTTCAAACACATCTTTCATCTTCAGAATATGAAGCGGGTCTTTTGTTGCGAAGAGATGCTTTAAGGCTTTTGTCTGCAAATCATCGGCGACATTTTCCAGCCGGTTAATCTCGATGATGGATTTTTTCATACTCTCAATGTCTTTAAGGGTTCGCAGCTGCTTTACCGCTTTTTGAATCTCTTCGGCTGCCTGAAGAATAGACTTTGCAATATCAAGCATTCCTTCTTCCGGTTTTTCAATTTCATAAATTACTAAAAACCGTGCTCCCTCATCAATAAAATCAACAACATCATCAAGGGTACTGACCAGCCGGGAAATCTCTTCCGGCTCAAAAGGAGTGATAAAAGTTCTGTTCAGTTCATCATGCGCACGGTGAGCAGTAATGTCTCCATGATGTTCAACATCTTTTAGAGCATGATATTTATCTTCGATATTAGTGTAATCTGTAAAGATATCAACAAGCAGAGTTGCTGCATCTACGGCAATATCTGCCTGCTGTTCAAACAGTTCAAAAAATACTTTATCCTGCGGTACTATGATATCTTTCAGACTCATCTTCAGACCTTACAATTTAGTTTAGCAAAAAAAACTATTAAGATTTTCCCTATACTCTATAGATACACTATAGGCACTATATTTGAAAGAATGATGTACTTTATCTTTTCATACGACATACACTATTACCAGAGACTTATCTTATGTTCTTAATTGGTGAAGCTCTTGTAGGAGACGGGCCTGAACTCGCACACATAGACCTTATGATTGGCGAGAAAAACGGTCCTGTCGGAATCGCATTTGCAAATGGATTAACACAGCTTTCTGCTGGACACACTCCGCTTTTAGGAGTTATCCGCCCGAACCTTCTGCCCAAGCCGGCAGTTCTGATTATCCCGAAAGTAACCTTAAAACACGGTGAACAGGTAACCCAGATTTTCGGTCCGGCGCAGGCTGCAGTTTCAAAGGCTGTTGCAGACTGCCTTGAAGACGGCATCTTCGGTGACCTCGATGTCGAAGACACAGTTATCGTGGCAAGCGTCTTTATTGACCCCTCTGCAAAAGACTTCAATAAGATTTACCGCTTCAACTATGGAGCAACCCGCCTCGCAATTACCCGCGCGCTGGAGAAGTTCCCGGACGTTGCAACCGTCCTGAAAGAGAAAGACAGAGCAGCTCACGGCGTTATGGGATTCAAGGTTCAGAGACTCTGGAACCCGCCGTATCTGCAGGTCGCTATGGACTTAATTGACATGAAGCAGGTTGAGCGTGTCTTAACTAATGTTCCGCAGAATGACCATGTCATCTTTGAAGCAGGAACTCCGCTCATCAAACAGTTCGGTCTTTCTGTTCTCGGTGAAATCAGAAAGATTCGCCCGAACTGCTTCATCGTAGCAGATATCAAGACTCTTGATACCGGAAACCTCGAAGCACGTATGGTTTCCAACGCAGGAGGAGATGCAGCAGTTGTCTCCGGTTTAGCACCGATTGAGACTATCGCTGCTTTCATCAAGGAAGCAAAGAAGTGCGGTATCTATGCAATTATTGATATGCTCAATGTCGAGTCTCCTGCAAAACTCATCGAGTCTTTAGGAAAACTCGGCGGCGCAGCTGTTCTTCCGCAGTATGTTGAGATGCACAGGGCAATCGACAAGGAAGCAGCAGCAGGCGAATACAGCTGGGGTGACATCCTTAAGGTTAAGGAGATTGGAAAGAAGTACGGTGCAAAGATTCTTGTCGCAACTGCGGGCGGTATCAGACAGCCGGTTGTTAAGAAAGCAGTCGCAGCAGGTGCAGACATTGTTGTTGTCGGACGTGCAATTACCGCGAGCAAAGACATCAAGAATGCAGCAGAAGGTTTCCTTGGAGAACTTGACTCTGAAGAAATCGACCAGTTCCGTGTAATGACGGACTTCTAAATCTTTTTTTACAGCATTTATTACTGCATTACAATCGCTTTCGCAGACCCAGATAACATACTTTAACATCTCCGCCGCACAATCTCTTATTCAGTTATGAAACCAATTCGACTGAGGGATTTTGTCATGACAGCGGACAACTGCATTTATGCAGTATCCGGCTACGAAAATGATGAGCGTGCTGAATGTGTTCTGCGGTACGTTCCAACTGAAGACGGCGACCGTGTTTCGCGGATAAACGGTTTGCGCTACAAAAAATATGATTTTGCAGATGCCTTTGCATGGGTTAAAGAGCATAAGCCGGAGTATCTCGATTTAGTTCACCGCGTTCCGTTATCTGATATTGTGCGCGTGTTAAAGCCTGATGAGCAGGCGCCTGCCATCGCTGAACGAAATGCCCGCGCTGCACGTTTGTTTTCCCTATTCAATCTGCCTGCAGGTTCTTTCGGCTGTACAGGATCTCTTGTTGCCGGTCTTGAAAATGAAGCATCTGACATTGACATGGTTGTGTATGGTAATGCCTGGTTTGCCGCACGCGAAAAACTGATGAAACTTGTATCTGACGGAAAAATTCCGTCAATGAGCGAAGAGATGTGGCAGAAGGTCTATAAGAAACGGCAGCCGGATATCAGTTTCGATGACTTTGTTCTGCATGAAGCGCGCAAATTCAACCGCGGCGAGTTTGAAGGAACGTATTTTGATCTGCTCTACTCGCGCGGATATGACAATCTCCATTCAGTTCCCCCAATTACCTTAGGTACAAAAACAAAGAAGATGACAATCGAGGCAAAGGTTACTGATGCATCCCTCGCTTTCGATTCTCCGGGCATCTACAAAGTCGAACATGAGGAAATTGATTATGTCTTGTCCTTTACCCACACCTACATAGGTCAGTGCTTCACCGGAGAAACACTCGAAGCCAAAGGTGTTGTCGAAGAACACGGCAATCAGAACTGGCTGATTGTCGGAACTACCCGTGAAGCTCACGGAGAATATATTGTATCAAGAACGCTTCTTGATGCATAATCATTTTTGGCTCTTCGACAGAATGCTTAAATGATATCGATATGATGAACAATGCAGGCGAAAAGAAAGCAACGGAAAACAGATTTTCAAAGCAATGAGATTGGGGTATCCCTCCCCTCACTCGTGAATAATGATTAGAATTAAACTAAATTCTAATATTACATTGTAAGTGGGGGATTATATACCTTACCGTACCGGTGGTTAATAAAGATAAGGTGGGGGAGAAGTTCCAACACCATTATCAGAATCAACCGCGATACAGCGTCTCTCTTTGAACGGGATATTTCCAAGGAGAAACTAAAATTTAGTTTGATTTTAGTCATATATTCACAGCGTCATGAAGGCGCCAATATTATTTACTGGCTATACAAATAAACTCTATCGGTCAATTAAAACCGAACAGCACCAAACAAAGAATCTGAACAAAATAATGAGAGCCGCTGGAGGGAATTGAACCCCCGGCCTGCTGATTACGAATCAGCCGCTATACCTCTAAGCCACAACGGCGCAAAATTGCTTATATACATTAACACTCAGATGATAAATAGGTTATTCAGGGATTAACCTGTTTTACGAGTATCCCTGAAGTGCGAAACTGTCTCCTTCTTTATGCTGCGCGGGAGATATCTCGCCGAATTTGCTTTCATAGTCTTTGATGCTTTTATCAAGCGCTGCAAGAAGTTTTTTTGCGTGCTGGGGGCTGATGGCAACAAGGGCTTTTGCTTTTGCCTGATTAACTCCCGGAAGCTGATGAATAAACATCATCGAAAACTCATCATCTTTGAAGGCAATCTGAATCATGTTGCTGTATACAGGGTCTAAGGTTGGAGGAACCTGAACATTTATTTCATTACCTGACATAGTGGTTATATATAGGTTCAGACATAATTTATGTCTTAGGGAGGAGTACTATCTTAGAAAATAATTCAGTCTCGGTAAGTGATGTGCTTCGTGCATTTGTCTGCCACATGCAGCTCTAACTGGCAAAGTCGCAGCCTGCGGAGTTTTCCGAACCGCGCAGATATTCAGCGGCAAAAATTCTGTCATATCATTTAGGAGAGGTGCTTGATGCAGATAAAATACGTGAGGAGTTTGCGCTGTCCCTTCCGGATGCTGATGATGAAGCGTTCAAACTTCTTGACGAGATGATATCAGCGTGCACTGCAGTTCATTTCAGACGTGCAACAGCATGTGATGTGCAGGTTTCATCTGAAAAATATCACATTCATGGAAGGATTGATCGTTTGTTTGATGACGGGTTTGCTGTTGTAAAAGGAGGAGCAGCACCGCCGCATGGTGCTTATGCGGCTGACAGACTGCAGGCGTTTTGTTACGCGCTGTGTCTTGAAGAGATGTATGGAAAAGAGTTCAATCCGTTTGTTGAGTATCTCGGGTCGGGCACGGTACGCCGGATATCTATCT
>DALTWR010000043.1 GCA_029986975.1 Methanocorpusculum sp. | reverse complement strand
GCAGTTGGATTCATGCTCGGTGCACTCGCACTTCAGCACCCGTTCAACGCATGCTTAGGCCCTGGAGAGAAGCAGGACAGAACCAACATGTTAACCCTCGAATGCGGTTTCCTTTCCATGATTGTCATGGCAGTGATTTCCTTCGTCTTTGTATCTGCAATTGCCGGATGGATTTCCTTAATTGTCGCAGTCATTGGCTGGGCTATCACCTTCGGCAAATATGTTGCATTATCCAAGCGTGATGCAGCAGCATGGCTTGATGCAAAGCCGTTCGAGGACAAAGAGGAGTAAGGAGGAAAAACTATGGGATATATTTACGTATTACCTGAATTCGGTCTTGTTGCAGATCCGGTTGCCGGTGTTGTAACTACCGCAGGAATTTCCTACAAACCAATCCTCGAGCAGATTGACGAACTCGAAAAGATTGCAGACGATCTTGTCGGTATGCTTTCCGGCGAAGGTCAGCTCTTAAACAGCTATCCGGGACGTGAGAAATCACTTTCCATCGCTGGTAAGACCACTGCATTCTGGTATGGATTAATTATCGGTCTCTTTGTAGCATTCATTGTTACATTCATGTTCGTGTTTACGGGGGTTGTCGCATGGTAGATAAGAAATCTCCGGCAGCAGGATGGCCGATTATTCAGGGTGACTACCACACCGGCGATGCAAACAGCCCGGTTGCAGTCATCACTATGGGATCTCACCTTGATGAAGCAGGCATCTGTGCAGCTGGCGCAGCACTTGCAGGTTCCTGTAAGACTGAGAACCTTGGTATCGAAAAGATTGTTGCAAACATCATTTCCAACCCGAACATCCGCTTTGTTCTCCTCTGTGGTACTGAAGTTAAGGGACACTTATCCGGTCAGTCCATTGAGTCCATGCACAAGAACGGTGTTGAGGGCGGAAAGATTGTCGGCTCTAAAGGAGCTATCCCGTTCCTTGAGAACCTGACTGCTGAACACATCAAACGCTTCCAGGAGCAGGTTGAACTCGTCAACATCATGGAAACCGAAGACCTCGGTGTCATCGGCGCCAAGATTAACGAGCTCAAAGCAAAAGACCCGGGAGCATTCGGAGCAGATCCGATTGTAGTTCAGATTTCCGAGGGTGACGATGCAGCAGCAGGCGGAGACGGCGCAGAAGGCGAAGAAGTCGAGTTATCCGGCGACCTTGCACTTATCCACTCCCGCATGAAGAACATCCAGATGATGGTGACAGACATTGGTTACCGCAACAGATTCGCATCCGGCATGTACGGAGGAAAGATTGAGGGTCTGATGATCGGTCTTGTTATCTCACTGATTATCTTTGGAGCAATTCTCACAATGGCAGGTATCTAAAATGGCAGCACCATCTATTAGAATGGCAGCCATCAACAAAATGATGGATGACATCAGATATAAAAGCCAGATTCTTGCAAGAACCAACAAAGTAATGTCTGCTATCTCCGGAAACGGACTTATCGGACTTGCCATTGGTATCATTGTAGCTCTTGCCTTTGTCCTCATCCCGGTGGTTATCTTAGGAGGTGTCTTCTAATGGCAGACAAGAAATCCCCGGCAGCAGGATGGCCGATTATCCAGGGTGACTACCACACCGGCGATGCAAACAGCCCGGTTGCAGTCATCACTATGGGATCTCACCTTGATGAAGCAGGCATCTGTGCAGCTGGCGCAGCACTTGCAGGTTCCTGTAAGACTGAGAACCTTGGTATCGAAAAGATTGTTGCAAACATCATTTCCAACCCGAACATCCGCTTTGTTCTCCTCTGTGGTACTGAAGTTAAGGGACACTTATCCGGTCAGTCCATTGAGTCCATGCACAAGAACGGTGTTGAGGGCGGAAAGATTGTCGGCTCTAAAGGAGCTATCCCGTTCCTTGAGAACCTGACTGCTGAACACATCAAACGCTTCCAGGAGCAGGTTGAACTCGTCAACATCATGGAAACCGAAGACCTCGGTGTCATCGGCGCCAAGATTAACGAGCTCAAAGCAAAAGACCCGGGAGCATTCGGTGCAGACCCGATTGTCGTCCAGATTTCTGAAGGCGACGAGGGCGGAAACGATGCAAACACAGTCGCTACATCCAACCCGCAGATTCTGGAAATTGAAAAACGCTTAGACGCAGTCGAAAAGAAGATTGAGTTTACAGACGCAGAAGTTGCGATGCGTGTAGGTAGAAAACTTGGTCGTGACATCGGTATTCTCTACGGTCTCGTAGCAGGAATTATTGCATTCCTGATTATTGCATACTGGATGTACGGCTTATTCATCTAATTGAGGTGCCAATATGTTCAAGTTTGAAAAAGAACAACAGGTCTTTGACTTTAACGGAACTAAGATTGGCGGTCAGCCCGGAGAATATCCGCGTGTCATGTCCCCGTCAATCTTCTATAACAAACACGAGATTGTCTTAAACGACAAGACTGGTGAGATTGACAAAGCAAAAGCAGAAGCTCTCTGGAACCGCTGCCAGGAACTTACCGACATTACCGGTAACAAATTCTTCCTGCAGATCTTAGCAGAACACGGAGAAGCATTCGAGTCCTACTTCAACTGGTTCGACTCCATCGACAACAAGACTGCATTCCTTATGGACTCTTCCGCACCGGAAGCACTTGTCCACGCAACCAAATACGTTACTGAGGTTGGTCTTGCAGACAGAGCCATCTACAACTCTATCAATGGTTCTATCCTTCCGGAAAACATCCAGGCACTCAAAGAGTCCGATGTTAACTCCGCAATTGTCCTTGCATTCAACCCGGGAGACCCGACTATCGCAGGCCGTGAAAAGGCATTAGTCGACGGCGGTGTTGCTGGTCAGGAGAAGGGTATGCTTCAGATTGCAGAAGAATGCGGTATCACCCGCCCGATTCTCGACTCTGCAGCAACCCCGCTCGGACTTGGTGCATTCGGTTCAATGCGTGAAATTCTCGCATGCAAAGCAATCCACGGTTTACCGACTGGTGGTGCATACCACAACATGACTGTTTCCTGGACCTGGCTGAAACGCTGGAGAAAGAACGTCTTATCCGACAGATACAAGGAGTTACCGCTCCTCGCAGAACAGATGTGCCACCACCACTTCGGCGGCATCGACGGTATCCGCCAGACCGCATGGTCCGCACCGGATATCGGATGTAACATCATGGCAATGACTCTCGGTGCTGACCTTATCATGTACGGTCCGATCGAGAACATGGAAGGCGCAGCAACTGCATCCGCATTCTGTGATATTGTCTTAGCAGAAGCATTCAAGGACTTCGGCGGAACTCCGGGAGTTACCGACGGTCCGATTGACAAGCTTATCTAAACTTAAGAATGGAGTAATAAATACTGCAGAAAAGGGGTTTACCCCTTTTTCTGTTTTGGGTGATTGTGTCTTTTTTGATTGGTTTACTTTTCTCTTCTCTTCCGCAAAAATCCTATAGGATTACAGTCAAATAATATTCTCAGGTGAATACAACGTGGTCCGGGTTTTTATCGCAGTAGAGCCATCTGCAGAAATACGGAAAAATATCGCAGCAGCCGGTTCTTCATTAACGGGGGCTGGAAGACTTTCTTTAGTATCTTCAGATTTGATGCATATCACGCTGAAGATTTGATGCATATCACGCTGAAGTTTCTTGGAGAGATTCCTGAGTCATCATTACCAAAAATCCACTCAGCCCTCACTGACATCGGCAAAATACAGGCACCATACACCCTGACGGCATCAAAGGTGAGTACCTTCGGCCGTCCGGCGCGTGTCGTAAAAGCTGAGGTGCATGACGGCGGAGCATCGGCAAACCTTGCCGCCGAAATTGACAAGCGTCTGTCGCGTCTTGGATTTCCCCGCGAGGAGAAATCATTTTCTCCGCATATCACGATAGCCCGTGTGAAAGAAAGCTCTCCCTTACTGGCGCAAAAAACAGCAGCATTACGAGATTGCGAGTTCGGAAGCTGCGGCATTCATGAACTCCTCATAAAGAAGAGTGTATTAACGCCTAAAGGACCAATATATAGTACCATTTACCGGATAGAGTTATGAGAAACGAGTACGAAACAGCAGTTCTGAAGAGAATTCTTCCCTCAAAGGAGGAAGAGGACGCCGCAGCAGAGATGGGACAAAAACTCATCTCAGCAGTAGCGGATGCTGCAGAGGTTCCTGCCATGATGACAGGTTCTGTTGCCCGCGGAACATGGGTTAAAGGAGATAAGGACATTGATATCTTCATGCAGTTTCCGCCTGATATCTCCCGCGAAGAACTGCGCGAAAGAGGGCTTGCTGCTGCTTATGCTGTTGTCGAACGCTTCGGCGGAACCGCAGAGGAGATGTATGCAGAACATCCGTATCTGAATGCGGTAATTGACGGGTTTGACGTTGATTTAGTTCCCTGCTATCTGGTAAACTCAACCGCCGAGATGAAATCTGCTGTTGACCGCACGCCGTTTCATACCCGCTATCTGAAGGGTAAAATAGAGCCGCTGCGTGAGGATGTTCTTCTTCTCAAACAGTTCTGCAAAGCAGGAGGAGTTTACGGCTCTGACCATATGACAGGAGGTTTTTCCGGCTATCTGTGTGAGCTGTTAACCCTTGCCTTCGGCGGATTTTCCGGCGTACTTGAAGCTGCTTCTCTTTTCCGTCCGCATACGGTAATTGATATCGAGGGATTTTATCCGGATAAAAAGTCCGCGGCAAAATTATTTGCAGAACCCTTTATTGTCATTGACCCCACAGATAAAGACCGCAATGTTGCAGCCGCTGTTACGATGACAAAGTTTGCTGAGTTCATCGTCTTAGCACGCGACTATCTGCAGCATCCGTCAATGCAGTATTTCACTGCAGAACCGAAAGAGACTCTTTCGAGAGATGAATTCTGCAGCATCATAAAAAGCCGCGGAACATCCGTTTTTTTCAATGGTTTTCAAAACCCCTGACTTCATTGCAGAAACCGTTGTTCCGCAGCTTCGAAAAACAGAAGAGTCGATATCTTCCATGCTTTCCGAGGCAGACTTTACGGTTATCCGTTCAGGTTTTTCGATGGGGGCAGAACACTCAATTCTCCTCTTTGAACTTGCTGCAGAGACTTTGCCTGCGTTTTCTATTCGTGAAGGTCCTCCGGTGTGGGTTTTAGAAAACGCTGAAAAGTTCACCGCAAAGTACGCATCGGAAAACGGGTTTGCAGGTCCGTGGATTTCTGAGGGGAGATGGTACACGGAAGTTCCAAGAAAGTATGTGCATGCATCTGATTTCTTCACTGATTCCAAAAAGATTCTCTCCGGCTCTCTTGGAAAACATGTCAGAGTTTCCCTCGAAGAAGGATATGAGGTTTATTTTGGGGAATCTGTCTGGATGGATGAGTTTGCACTATTCCTTGCAGAATATTTTGCCAAAACATCTGCATCTATCCGGAAGATGAGGGCAGATTCATAGATGAATCCGGATTTCGAGGGCGTCACCTCGGCACTGGTTGCCATATCCGGCGGCGTTGACAGTTCAGTTCTTCTCCATCTGGCAAAAGAGGCAGGTATCCGCATTGAAGCTGCGTGTGTGGCATCAGAGTTTACCGCAGAATCAGACCTTCGCGGAGCAGAAGCCGCAGCAAAACGTGAGGGAGTTTTGTTTCATGTTCTTCGCATCTCTTTATTGGATGATGCAGAAATTGCACAGAATCCAAAAAACCGCTGTTATCTCTGTAAAAAACGGATGGCAGATGAACTTGCTGCGTTTGCGAAAAAACGCGGGCTTTCTGCAGTATTTGAAGGGACGAATGCGGATGACGGAATCCGCCCCGGCCTTTTGGCACTGCAGGAGGCAGGGGTAAAAAGTCCGCTACTTTCGGTTTCAAAAAAGGAGATTTGTGATGCAGCAGAAGCTTTCGGGATTCCAACACTGCCTCCATCGGCATGTCTTGCAACGCGAATTCCATGCGGCACACCGCTTACAAAAGAACTCTTATCACTTGTTGAACGTGCTGAGCGCCTTCTTCGCGACGCAGGTGTGTCAGGGATTCTTCGTGTCCGGCTGAAAAGTCCGCACGAGGCAGTTGTCGAGACAGATGATGTTTCGCGGTATTCAGTAAAGTTTTTTGAAGAGAAACTTACAATCATAGGGATAGAAAACGTGTCCGTTGAAAAATATATTTGCGGAGGTGCAGAATGGATAAACAGGCAGTAATGATACGTGTCGGTGAACTCTGGCTTAAGTCGGAGCCGGTCAAGCGTCAGTTCATAAAAACGCTTATAACAAATCTGAAGTCTGCTTTAGAGGCGGCAGAGATTCCCGGCAAAATCGAAGTATTCCGCGGAAGAATCCTTATTTACGGGGATGCAGAGAGAATCGCAGATGCAGCATCGAGAGTGTTTGGTGCGGTAGATGTTGCAAAATGTCTGCTTTCAGAAAATACGCCGGAGTCGATTGCGAATGCTGCAGTGTCTCTTGCGAAAGAGCATCTCCGTGCAGGGATGCGGTTTGCTGTGCGCGCACGCCGGCAGTTTGTTGAAGGGTTTACCAGTCAGCAGCTTGCGGCGTTTGTTGCGGATAGAATCTGGGATGTGATTCCTGATTTTGTTGTTGACCTCGATAATCCCGAGTATGAGATTTTTGTTGAGGCTCGTGAGTTCGGCGGGATTGTCTATGATGAGCGTATCGCAGGGCAGGGCGGTCTTCCGCTTGGTACAGCAGGACGGGCTGCGGTTCTGCTTTCTGCAGGTATTGATTCGCCGGTTGCTGCATGGCTTATGATGCGCCGCGGGGTTTCGATGAGCGGGGTGTTTGCCGATTCAGGAAGTTTTGCCGGCAGTGCCACAAAAGATCTGGCGAAGGATAACGCCCGGCTTTTGTCTCTCTGGTGTCCGGGGCGTGCGTTTCCTTTATGGATTGTGAATGTTGAGCCGTTTTTATCTGCGATGCGTGAGCACTGTGACAGACATTATACCTGTCTTTTCTGCAAACGGTTTATGATTCGGACTGCTGAGTATATCGCAAAGAAGAACCGGCTCGAGGCGGTTGTGACAGGCGAAAATATCGGACAGGTTGCAAGTCAGACTTTGCAGAATATGCGGGTGATTACTGCGTCATCTGATTTGCCGATACTGCGTCCGCTTCTGACGTATGATAAGGAAGAGATTGTTGCTATTTCACGGCGTATCGGGACGTTTCATGAGTCTGCGGGTGATACATCCTGCAGAGCTGTCCCCATAAAGCCTGCAACACGGTCTGATGCTGAGCTGATTTCTGCTGAGGAGGCAAAGCTGGATATTGAGGCGCTGGTCGCAGAGGCTGCAGAATCTGCTGAACTCTGGGTTGCGAAAAACGG
>DALTWR010000253.1 GCA_029986975.1 Methanocorpusculum sp. | reverse complement strand
GACCTCATCCAACACCGCTGCAACCCCGCGCTCACGGATGTCATCTGCGGTATAGAGATGACATGTTTCACGCGCGTGGTAAAACTCTTCTTTAGTACCGCTTCTTGCGCCGAGAATTACAACATTTTTAACCGTTTCAAGATTGCGGGCTGTAACACAGTCATGGTTGAATCTGCTTCCGCGATACTCATCCTGAGAATCGAGATGTGCGTCGCAGACAATATACCAGGATGGTTTTACTGCCTTTACTGCCCCCACGGTTACTGAGTGTTCTCCTCCAAGCATAATCGGAATCTTACCGTCTTCTTTTATGAGAGATACTGTATCCTCCACCTGAGATACCATTTCACCCGGAAGACACTCTACATACATATCTCCCATATCATGAATGGGAGCTTCATAGAGTTCCATATCATAATGCGGAAGATATGACTCAAGATTGTATGATGCCTGACGGATAGCTGCCGGCGCATCCCTGCAGCCTGCTTTAAATGATGTTGTACCGTCAAACGGAACACCGAAGATAACGTACCGCGCAGAGGTATATTCAGAATCAGCGTCAGCAAAAAGAGTTGATGAAAAAGACTGCATTTTTTATCTGCAGACTTAATTCAGAGGTCAAGCTTGCGCTTGCCTAAAGATTCAATGTACGGAACTTCCTGTGCGGGCTGGAAAGTTGCGACAATATCATCCGGAACATTGAGTTCGAAGTTGTTGAAGTCTTTCATATCCATGAAAGTAACAACGTTTCCTGCGATGGTTAAAATCTGACCGGTCTTTCTCTCAACGATAGGAGCATAGATGGTTGCAGAGGTCGGGGAAACAACAGAGCGTTTCTGTCCGTCGAAGATACCGACAACATCAAGTCTTGCTTTTGCCGCACCGTGCTTTCCCGGCTTGGAGATTGCAATGCTCATAATTTTACACGGCTCGTCGTCAACAACAACATAACGGCCTTCTTTCAGTTTTCCAACTTCGGTTTGTTCCTTCATTGTTAATCTATCTATATTATGTGAGGTATGTATTTAAGAGTGTTGCGGCATGAAGGTGTAAAAGAAAGCATAAAATCCTTATCCATACATAAAATATAATACATGTTATCCCCCGAAGAGTTCTTCACATACTGCGAATCTGCAGCTGCACGTATTAAAGATGCACTTGTTCCCCTGATTGGAACTGAATATGGTGCTGAAGAACTCTGTATGGGGGCAGACAATACGCCGACAGAACGTCTGGATAAGATTGCAGAAGATATTGTCTTAGAGATATTTCGTGAACACAAGGTCTGCAAACATCTGCTCTCTGAAGAGGCGGGAATGGTTGAGATTGGAGGAAATAAAGGAATCGCCTATCTTGACCCTGTTGACGGGTCATTCAACGCTGGCGCCGGAATTCCCTTTTATGCACTATCAGTTGCGTTATCTGATGGAAAAGAGACTGTTTTTGGCTACGTAAGAAACCTTGCATCTGATGAAGTATTTACAGCGGTTAATGGCAAAGG
>DALTWR010000042.1 GCA_029986975.1 Methanocorpusculum sp. | reverse complement strand
GCTGAGATTCGAACTCAGGTCACTACGTCCCGAACGTAATAGGATGGTCCAGGCTACCCTACGGCCCCGCCTCATTCTCATGTTTCACGTGTAAGGATACAATTCATCTACAGTTTCTTTGTGTGAGAGAAGCATTCTTCTGCAGCAATAACGGTCAATTCCTAAGGAGTCAAGAACCTCTTTCGGGTCTTCACCGGCTGCTGTTCTCTGCTTATACTCATCCCAGTATATGGAAATTACCTTTCCACATGTGAAACATCGAACTGGTATCATAAGTTATCTTTTTAACCTTATAAATGTTTCTAGTTGAGAGATTGATATCTCCCAACATATTCTGAATTTCGCGCTTAACGATAGGACTTCTGGAAACGCGCACGTGCACCATGGCAGTGCGGCTTCTTTGATTCCTTCTGACGGGAGTCGTTAACAAGGAGTGTTCTGTCGTAGGACAGATAGGTTTCCTTGACTCTCGGATCGTTAGTCCATCCAAGGATGCCGCGGCCTAAAGCAGTGCGGATTGCCTCTGCCTGACCCATGACGCCTCCGCCGGAGACTTCAATGTCAACATCTACGTTGTCGATGGATCCCGGAGCTAATGCAATTGCCTCGGAGATTTTCATTCTGATAATCTCGTTAGAGTAAACCTCTAAGGGCACAGAGTTGATACGAACTCTGCCTTTACCCTCACGGAAGGTTGCACGTGCAATAGCAGTCTTTCTTTTTCCGCTGGTGTTTAATACTTTCATGTTTTACTCACCTGTTTAGAATTTTGCTCCAAGGTTCTTGCTGATTTCACCGACTGCAACATAGTGTGCACGGGAAAGTCTGTCGCGGTGTGCTGCGGTTAAGACTTCAGCCTGAACATCTTTGAATTCGTACGGAACACCGACGTATGCTTTAACACGGCGGAAAGCTGCTGCTCCCGGGCGTGTCTTGTACGGAAGCATGCCGCGGATGGTTCTCTTGACTAAGTGGTCCGGGCGTCTCGGGTAGAACGGACCGCCTTCAACGGATCCGCGGACACGCTTGGTGTAGTATTCTTTCAGAACCATTGCTCTGCTTCCGGAGACAATTGCTTTCTCTGCATTGATAATTGCAATTTCCTCACCTGCAAGAACGCGGGTTGCAACGATACTGGAGAGTCTTCCAAGAAGAAGATTTTCTGCATCAATAACGGTTACCATTTTACTTCACCTCAGAATACGAACGTGGCTTCCCTTCGGATTTGCTGCGACTAACTCTTCGATGGTCATGCAGGTTCCTTTTGCCTGGGTGATTTTCTCGCGTGCTGCGTCGGAGAAGGTTAATGCTGCGACCTTGACAGATGCATCAATGGTACCTGCAGCAAGAACTTTTCCCGGAACAATGATTGTTTCGTTCTCGTTTGCGTAGCGGTTGATTTTACTGACGTTAACTTCTGCCTGATTCTTGCAGGAAGTCTCAAGGCGTCCTGCAATCTCACGCCAGATGTTTGCCTCGTTTTCCCGGGATGCAGTCTTAAGCATCCTAATCAGGGATTCAAGGCGGGGGTTTGATTTAGTCATTTACAGTCCCTCCTGTAATGTATCTTTTAAGTCTTCGGATACTGTTTTGATATGCAGCAGTGCACGTTCGATGATTTCTTTAACCGGAAGAGATCCGTCGCTTTCTACAACAAAGATGAATCTTGATGAGTCAGCAGAGATAGTAATTGCGGAAGTCTCGCCGATTTCGCTTCCCATACATGCAGTCTCACAGAGTCTGCACATGGAACAGTCTTTTTCCTTGCTCTCGCCGTTTTCAACACGGACAGATACTTTGCCGTTAGTAAGCTCTAATACCTTGCGCGGGCACTCAGTGATACATTTTCCGCAGCCGTCACAATCCTTGGAGATGGTGATGACCGGATATTCTTTGTATCCACAGGCAAGAGTCGGCTGCCATTTGGCATGTTCTTTTCCGTAGTTTACTTCTGCGGTTGCTTCCAGAACAACTTTCTGACCTTCCCAGAGTTTGATAATCGGGATATTGTCATGAACCGGAACTGCTTTCGGGTCCATTGAGACCAGATCGCCGGAAGTAACCATTTTCGGACCTTCAACACTTAAGGTGAAGGTAACAGTGCATCCGGGACATCCTTCGCCGCCGCAGGTACACTCAGCCCGCGGTTTATACTGGGAAAGGTCAGTCTTAATCGGAATAAGACCGATACGGTGAGCTAAAATCTCATCAAAGAGAACACTCGTATTGTCATAGATGCGGATGTCTTCGATTGCGAGAGTCGGAACTTCGCCAATCATTGAGCGACGAAACGCGTTTGCAAATGCAGGTGTCGCTCCGTGAATTGTAAAACGTGCGACAGAATCATCGAGCCTGCTGAATACCAGATCCATCAGACTCTCCTGCCTCTTCTTCCGCCCTTAACACGAATGCTGTCATGCGGAACCGGGGTCACGTCTTCAATTCTTCCAATCCGGATTCCGGCGCGGGAGAGGGCGCGAATTGCTGCCTGTGCTCCAGGGCCCGGGGAACGCTGTCTGCCGTTTCCGGGTGCGCGAACGCGGATGTGAAGACCGGTAATGCCTTTGTCTTTTGCTGCCTGTGCAATGTTAATTGCCATCTGCATTGCTGCATACGGCGAGGATTCATTGCGTGCCTGTTTAACAACCATACCGCCGCTGGATTTGCAGATGGTCTCTGCACCGGATAAATCGGTTACCGTGATGATAGTGTTGTTGAATGAGGCAAATATGTGGGCTACTCCCCACTTTTCAGCTGCTTCTGCCATTGCTTAGTCCCTCTTGGTCTGGTTCATAATGCGCTGGCGCTCACCGTTTGCTTCATCAGCAAAGGAAGAGGTTGCGTAGTATGCGATTTCTGCTTCTTCGGAAACCGGAACCATGTAGCTCGGAACACTGACACGCTTTCCGGCGATTGCAATGTGTCCGTGGGTGATAAGCTGTCTTGCCTGCTTCGGGCTTCTTGCAAGTCCCTTGCGGTAAACGACAGTCTGAAGACGGCGCTCTAAGATGTCTTCCACCTTTAAACTTAAGACATCATCCATTGCTGCGTTTGCGCCGATTAAGCCGTAACGCTGAAGGGTGCCTAAAAGTTCATCGCGGCGTGCTACAGTCTTTTCAGTCTCACCGAGAGAGGAAACCATTGCTAATACTTCTCTGGCTCCGCTTCTGTGTTTCTTTAAGACTTCGTTTGCTCTCCAGATCTCACGCTTGTTACGAAGACCGTAGTTGATTGCAAGTACACGCTCAGTCTCGATACGTGCTTTTTCAAAGCGGCGTTTCGGAGAGGAGTACTGTTTTGTATTCTTACCTGGGTATCCCATTTCAGTTCACCTCAGTTTGACTTCCTCTTGGAAACACCGACAATCTTACCGAATCTGCCGGTGGATTTCGTACACTGACCACGGACTTTTAATCCGTTCTCATGACGAACACCGCGGTAGCACCGCATCTTCTTCATGAGGTTGATGTCATCTTCCTTGGCTAATGCAAGGTCGCTGCCGTAGAGGTGTTTCTGTTCTCCAGTGTACACATCTACCGGGCGGTTAACCATCCACTTCGGAACAGACTTCGGGTAAGCGATGACCTGTTCTTCGAGTGCGGCAACCTGTGCATCTTCGAGAAGTCCCGTTGTTGCGTGGACATCTACGCCTGCGCGGCGTGCGATGACAAGTGCTGCGTGGAGGCCGATGCCCTTAATTCCGGTCAGAGCAAGCTGAACCGGCTGGGTGCCGTCCAGATCAGTGTTAATGATCCGCACAAAGTATTTTAATTCTGACTCTTCAACCATAGTTGTACCTCTCATAGAGAGTATAGTTGTTTTTTACGTCTTACCGACGCTGATGCATCAGGAAAAACCTGACGCGTGTGGTATACGCGAAGTTTAAGCGCAGACGGAGGGATTTGAACCCTCGAGACCCAGGGGGTCACAGGTTTAGCAAACCTGCGCCATGCCAGGCTTGGCTACATCTGCAGATAATCCCGCATCATCTCTTTTTACAGAGACTGACACTCGCAGTTCATCACAGAACTGCTCCACTAAAGTGAGTGCTCTTACTTATTGGAGTTACACTATAATAATACTTTGGGGTAATCGGCTAACAAAACATCTGATGAATCACCCGGGAACAAAAATTCCTGAGTAAAAATATATACCATCTTCAAGCGAATATATACAGTCATGAAGTTAAAGATTCTTGAAAACGAAAAAGATAAACTCTCTTTCGCAATAGAAGGCGAGGGACATACTCTGGTAAATGCATTAGTTGAAGAGTTACTCTTAAACCCGGAAGTCGATGTTGCAAAGTATGTCATTGAGTATCAGTTCTCTGACCCGGTAGTAACGGTTACGATGAAACCAAAGTCAAAACAGACACCGGAAAAAGCAGTGCTTGCAGCTATTGACACCATCATCAAAAGATGTGATGACCTTTTAAGCTGCCTGAAAAACTAAATATCTTTTTTACCTTACTTCGACTTAAACCCGTGGATTACGGTATTGATTAAGATAATCACCGGAATAATTTCAAGACGGGCTGCCCACATCACAAAAATGAAAATAATTTTTGCATAGCCAGGCATATCAGGACCTACAAGACCTGCGGACGCACCTGTGTTTGCAACACAGTTGAGTACACCAAAGATAGTGCCGGAGATATTTGATGAGAAGTACGGGTCATGCAGCAGAATTATCAGCACAGCGGCAAGAAGCGCTAAAAAGCAGAGAATGATAACTACAGAACCTGAGATAAGCGATGCTGCTTCATCATCTTTTACCGCTTTTCCGTCATGGCGCATTGAAACAACCGCTTTTGAACTGCTGATAGTTTTTTTCATCCACCACACAATACTTTCAAGCGTTACAAGAATGCGGTCCATCTTGATACCTCCCGCAGTACTTCCCTGCGCACCGCCAATAAATAAAAAGATGCCAAGGACAAGAAGCGGTGCAGGTCCCCACGAAAGAAGTGTGGTGTTCTGATATCCGGTAGATGATACTGCACTTCCCGCCATAAACACACCCTGACGAAGTGAATCCTCGAGAGAAAGACCGGATGAAAACATAAGGTCAAGCACAAGAAAAACGGCAAGTGCTATAAATACAATAAGCATAGCATACAGTACGCGGTCATGCAGAATCTTCTTTATCGAACTTTTCTTGTAGAGAAGATAATACAGTCTGAATGGAATTGCCCCCATAAACATAACCGGAATCAAAACCATCTCAAGCCCGATGTTGTTGTAATGTATAATGCCGTCCGAATACAGTGCCATTCCTCCCGTTGATACTCCGCACAATGCGAGATTTACTGCGTCCCAGATACCGACTCCCGTACAAAAAATTGCCGCAACGGCAATTAAGGTCAGTATCAGATAAATTTTCAGCATCTGATGTGCAGTATCTCTTACACTGGGGAGAAATGTATCCACCCTTCCTTCAGTGCGGAAAAGACTGCGGGAAATTCCGGTATTTGTCGTAACACTGAGGACAAATACGATAATGCCAAGACATCCCACCCATTCCATGAGGGAACGCCAGAAAAGAATTGCATGAGGCCATGCTTCGATGTCTGCTATGACAGAAAAACCGGTTCCGGTCCATGCAGACATCGATTCAAACGCAGCATCAATAAATGAAAGACCTGCAAACAAAAACGGAAACAAACCGCAGAGGGCAACAAATCCCCATAAAATAACCGTCATCGCTACAAACAGTGCGGGGGTTGGTTTTACACCGTTCTGCGGAATAAATCTGAGGATAACACCCGCTGCACAGAGTGACACAGTTACTGAAAGCATGGGGATGATGGTATCCCATTCGGCATAGATGCAGGCGACAGCAATCGCTGCAAGTGAGATAAGACCGATGAATATCAGCCCGTAACTTAGGGTGCGTGCCAGTGCCGGAAATTGCCGAAGGAGTTCCATTCGCTATAATGAGTTATGTGTGTTATTTTACTTCCTGAAGATAGCCGAGGGTGATGTTTAAGGTATCGAGTACATCCTGCTGTGCTAAGGCGTAGTCACGCATTGCCGCATAAAGCATGTAGATGATATCATATCCGTAGAATGCCAGCGCGTCTTCCGGCGTAAGCGGGGCTGCGTATGCATCAATGATGAATCCGTCGTTGGAAAACATCAGTTCAAAGAGGTTTCCCCCCTGGGACAAGACACAGAACTGCTGAGTTACTTTTCTTCCCGGAACGTCCGGACGATACTCAACCATCTCTGATGGTTTTCCTAAGATAATCATTTTGTCCGGATAGTAAACCTGATCATAGAGGTCGCCGTTCTGGTCCTGCTTCGCACGCTGGATAAGCTCCTGTCCCACTTCGCGGACAACCGGTGCTACTGCATCCTGCATGAGTCTGAGGAGTTTTACATCCTGCTCTTTGATTTCAGCACCTGCTTTTTTCTGTTTCTCTTTTGTTTCGGAAACGAGTTCACACAGACGTTCAAATCCTTTTTCGACTACTTCATCCATGCAGTATTATTTGACGCTATTCCTAAATTATACTTAGGATAGAGAGATTTGAAAAAGAGTTATGAGAAGCGAAGCGTAAAGAGCTTCTCATCGGGTGTTTCAAAGGTTTTTTTCAGGAGTTCGCTCTGAATTTCATCAAAGCGTTTAATCTCAGCTTCGGTTGCTGTGCCGCTGCGGACTTTTGCCCGCAGTGCGTCTCCTTCTGCGTCTGAGATTTTACTTCCCGGCACTTCGTCGATGAAGAGTTTTGAACCGTCAGGTTTGGTTAAGACGAAGTGCAGCTGCTGTTTGTCTTCGATGGTGAGACGCTCAGGGTGTTCACGCAGATGGAAAACAATCCGGAGTGCATCTAACGGACAGCGGGTGCTTGTGGAATAGACTGAGATGTTTTCCTCATCTCCTGCCCATTCTGCAGCATGTTTTACGATTTTATAGCCGATGGCAATCCCGGGGCATGTATGACCGTGAACTGCGGTGATTTCTTCAAATGAGGGTACGGCTGTCATCTTCAAAGGTATTTGTGAGCACGAAGCCAGTCTACCTGCGGACCGGTGTAGCGATAGACAATGTCGCACTTGTCATCCTGGAAATCCCACGGAATGACAATTAAGATGTCTCCTTCGCGAATCCAGATCCGTTTCTTAATTTTTCCCTTAATTCTTCCAAGGCGGGTTACCCCGTCAGAACAGCGGACTCTGATGTGGTTTGAACCGAGCATCAGTTCTGCCTGTGCGAACTGTTCTTTGTCACGTTTGTTCGGGAGTTTTACACGAATAATGCTGCCGTCTTCGGCAACATCCTCATTACTGCTTTCAATAGAACCCAAGTGATATCACTCTGCAGTATTAATATTGGCTGTATTCTTAGATAAAGTATTGTTCAGAT
>DALTWR010000041.1 GCA_029986975.1 Methanocorpusculum sp. | reverse complement strand
CTAACGCCTTTTGCGAATCACCGCACTTCAGACAGAAATCCGCACATTTTAATTTCAGCACAGCTGACATACTCTGCTGATTTACCGAAGAGAGCATCCGGTTAAACCATTTTTTCGCATACTCAGACCAGGAGAACTCAACATAGAATCCGGTCATAATATACTCACCCTCAAAGCCCGGATAAACTGCTAAAATCAGGGATTCAAGGGACGGCAGTACCTCAGCATCTGTTTTCGATGATAACGGCACGAGTATCTTTCCCATGGTAATCAGATAGGAAATGACCTCATCATACGTATCAGAAATGCCCTGCTTATCAAGTGATAACCTGAAATCATCTGCCGTCATCTGCTTTAAACAAATCCTGCAGACCGCATCATAGAGATAATATTCGGTGAGACTGAGGTCAGAATCTGCATCAATGACCGGCTGTATCTGAGAAGCATAGAGTTCATCTTCAGCATCCGGCTGATTTCTATACCTCTCATAATCAGTGCATTCCTTAAACTTTGCAAGAAGGAACTCCTTTCCTTTGGAAATCCTCATCTCATCATACTGATTCAGTATCTCCAAAGCTTTTACAAAATCCCCGGATTCGACCAGAAGCTTTGCATACGTCAGATGACTCATGACTGAAAGTTTATACTGATGATACATCGTATGCGTATCAGACGTGTCGTACCATGAACAGCGTTTCTCAATATACTTTGGCAATCTGTATATGGTTTCAGCAGCAGATAACGCATAGGTATTCTGATATCTATCATGAGCACGCTTAATATTGGGTAAGATATCTGATATGGGATTATGATCAGTCTCAATGATAAAAGGCGACGTATCCGGTTTTTTCGTCAGGATTGCCTCAGCAGACTCTTTTTCGGCTGCCGGTTTTTCAATTTTTTCTATGCCGTCCTGAATCTGTTTAGTATTGTATATGCCTAATCTTTTGGCTGCATGGATTATGTACTCATTTAGGGATGTAAGCTGAAGCTTATTTGCGTTGGAAAGCTTTTCCATCTTTTCAACCGGAATCGAAAATGAACTCTTTCCCAGATTATGCGTCATCTCACGAACACGGATATCGGCAATCAGTTCAAAGAACTCAGGTTTATCCAGCTGATTAATGGAATACTCCCATCTGCCTGAATTAATTGCTGAATAGGCGTCTTTCTTGGCATCTGCATAGAACTCAAGGGCATTCTGATAATCTAAAGTCAGCCGTGCGCATTCGCCAAGGAGCATATGGTAATGGTACTTCTTGAACTTCCGTTTATACTGCTTATCCTCAATCGCTGCGAGATGCTGATAAATCGCACCCGCTTCCGCATAATACCCCTGAATATATAACGCATCTGCGGTATTCTCATAGATATTTACCGGCAGATTGTCCTTAAGAAATGCTTCAACAGAATACGGGTATTCCGTATTTAATATCAAAAGCTGTTCAGACTCCGGTTTTTCCCTGAACCAGAGTTCTGCTGCGATGCTTAAGAAATCAGTTGTAAACTCATTGAATTTCAGCGTCAGGTAATTATTCTTTTTGAGTTTCTGACACTGTTCCCTCTGCGTATCGGTATCTGACGAGGAATCATACTCGATTTTCCAGAACGGCTGCGTCTCTTCTTTTTTACTCATGAAGAATTCATTTGCGATTTTCTTCCGGAAGTCCCAGTTATAGCTGATTCCATAAAACAGCGGGCAGTTGCAGGATATTACCGAAGCGGATGCAGGGATTAATTCTTTTGAGAGGAGTTCGCATCTGGTATTCTCTCTTTCGGATTCAGATGCTGTTTCAGCAAAATCCATAAAGAGCGGCAGATATGCCTCCGGTTTGTAGGTGATGTTTTCGTGGAAGTAGGTCTTCCACTTAGTGATTGTCGAGTTGAATTTGTCGATATTTTTCTTCTGCAGTTTCAGGACAAACGGGATAAGGTTACAGGAAAAGTACGGATTGCCGTTGACAGATACGATTCTGCGCAGAAGTCTGTTTACTGATTCATCGACGGCGGTCTCTAATGAGAGGGTGAGTTTTTCTAAGATGTTGGTGTCTAAGATTTTATGAAAGAGTGAGTATGTGTTGTATTTTACCTCGTCTTCAGAGGGCACAGCATCGATGTAGCGTGAGCAGTAAAGCTTTGTATCTTCTTCATTTAGGATGGATTCGGTATCTGTGCTGCTTCCGAAGATACAATATTCTTTATCGAATGTCGCATATTCTTTGAGGTAATTGATGTATCTGACGGTTCGCTGGAAGAGTTTGGCATCATCCGTTATTTTTCCAAGGATGTGCTGCTGAAATGCAGGGTCTTTAGATAGCCGGTACTGAAAGAGGGAGACGAGGTTTTCTTTGATGGTGTTTTTCGCAGATTCTTCTTCGGTATGTTTCAGGGCTGATGTTACCAGATCATGCAGTGTGAAATAGGTATGAACTTCAAATGTGTGGTAAAAAAATTCATCGTCGGATATTTTCACAGGCATTAACCTTTTATTTTATTGTTAGTTGTATATGATTTTTTCCACCCATGCGTATCTAAAAATCCGTTCCAGAACCTCTGTCTTACCAGACTTATCTCATTCCTTTATCTGTCATCCGCGCTAATACTATAAGCATGTCTATAGCGTTTACCAAACTGCACGGAAACGGCAATGATTTTGTTCTCATTGACGAGATGAAAGGCGTCGTCATTCCTGATGAGATGAAGCCTGACTTTGCAGAAGCATACTGTGATAGAAAATTCGGTATCGGAGCTGACGGAATTCTCTTTATTTCCCCTTCAGCTGAAGAGAAGGCAGCAGTTCGGATGCGGCTTTTCCAGCCGGATGGAAGTGAGGCGGAGATGTGCGGAAATGGTATCCGCTGTCTTGCAAAATATGCGGCTGACAATGAGTATGCAAAGACAAAGAAGTTCTATGTCGAAACAAAAGCAGGTGTTCTTTCAGTCCGCGGCGAATATGACAATGACGGAGACTACATGGCATCTATTGAGATGGGAGAACCCGTGTATCAGGACTCAGCAGAAATTGCAGGAATGAAAGTGTATTCTGCAAATACCGGCGTTCCTCACGCGGTTGTCTTTGTTGAAGATGTCGATGCGATTGATATTTCCCGCGTCGCGCCTGAGATTCGCCATAATAAGATTTATCCGGAAGGAACAAATGTAAACTTCGTTGAGGTCACCGGCGAAGATGAAATTACTATCCGCACATTTGAACGCGGCGTTGAAGGAGAAACGTTATCCTGTGGAACGGGTTCAACTGCATCTGCGTTAATCGCAGCCCGCGAAAAGAAGGTCACAGGCGATGTGATTCACGTAATTACCAAAGGCGGACCGCTTGATATTACCGTGTCGGCGAAAATTCCGGTAATGACGGGACCCGCAGAAACGGTTTATACCGGCGAGATTCCGTTCTAAAACGGATAATTCTTTTTTACTGGTAACTATTCAGCACCTTATCTTGGATAATAACTGACCAACCAACTGAATTTCAAAAAAGGAGGAATGGTTACAAGAATTGTTAATTCTCAAACACCATCTTCAGCAAATCTGCTGCCTTCATCATACCGAAAGCACCGTTTGCCTTACACTCTTTTTCCGAGTAGCACTGACATTTGTCAGCCGCAAATCCGGGACCTTTGACCGCAAAAGGAACCGGGTCGTGAGTATGCGTCTTTTTTACAATCGGTGTCGGATGGTCTGGAAGAAGCATAACAACGCCGTCGAAGTTCTCCAAGATATATCCCACAGCCTTATCCAGATTTTCAACTGCCTTAATCTTCTCTTCAATACTTCCCATATGTCCTGCTTCATCCGTTGCTTCGACATGGAGATACACAAAGTCTGCACCTCTGTTTACTGCATCAACTGCTGCCTTTGCTTTGCCCATGAAGTTTGTATCCAGAAATCCCGTTGCTCCTTCTACTTTGATAATCTGCATCTGAGCACATGCGGCGATGCCGAAGAGTAAATCAACCGCAGAGATAACAGCGCCCTTCTTTCCGTAGATGCTCTCAAAAGAGGGCATTGCCGGTTTCTTTCCGCCGCTCCACGGCCAGATTCCCGTCGCCGGAGATTTTCCCGCGGCAATACGTGCCTTATTTACCGGATGGTCACGGAAAACTTCTTCTGCGCACTTCATTGCGGCAAGAAGTTTTTCTGCGTCAGGTCCGGTCGGCAGATACTGTGCAATATCTTCTCCTACGATATCATGAGGCGGATACGATACAGAACCTTCAGCGTTTGGAAACATCACAATATTCCGGTAGGAAACACCCGGATAGAAAGCAAAGTCAGGGAACTTTTCCTGCAGAGATTTAAAAAGCGCCGCTCCTTCTTCGCTCGTGATATGCCCCGCAGAGAAGTCTTTCATCTTTCCGTCTTCGATGGTGACTAAGTTGCAGCGGTAAGCCATATCTGTTTCCGGGAACGGAACACCCATACTTAAAGCTTCGAGTGCACCGCGTCCGCTGTAGTATTTCATCGGGTCGTAACCCATGATGGACATGTTGGCAACATCAGACCCCGGCGTTAAGGATAAATCAACCGTCTGAAGCATTCCGCACCGTCCTTCACGTGCGATTCTATCCATATTCGGCTTTACCGCTGCTTCGAGCGGCGTTTTTCCGCCGAGTTCGGCGAGCGGTTCATCAGCCGCTCCGTCTGCTAAGATGAGGATATATTTCATACTGTGTATATTATGTGCTGTTTCTATGATTAAGTACTTCGTTTGAGGAAGCGTCAGAGATACTAAACTGATGTGCAGCAGAGACTATGAAGCAGCAGTCAATCACTCAATTAATCACCCAATTAAAAGAGACGCAGGAAACCTGTACGGCGGATGGAAAAAAAGATGAGGGAAAAAATTCAGACGAACTTCTTTCCGAATGCTTTTGCTTCTGCAATTATTTCCGGATTCTTTTCCGCTGCATCTTTTGCGTGCATCATATTCTTCCAGAAAAGACCGCAGTCTGTCCAGCCGAACATGCCGCCGAAGATACGTGCTTCGGTCTGATGAATACTTTCTGCGACTTCTTCTCCCATGCTTCCAATGGTCACAATCGTTCCAAACTTCTTGTCTTTGGGAAGCTTTGAAGAGAAGTCTGCCCGTGCCATTGCGTACATACGGTCAACGAATAAGAGGAACTCTGCGCTTTCGCGTCCGAAATAGACCGGTGTGCTGAAGATAATGCTGTCTGCTGCTTCGATTTTATCGAAGATAGCGTTCATTGCGTCTTTCTGGACACAGTATTTGTTCTCCGGCGCTTTACAATAGCCGCAGTCGATACAGGGTTTGATTTCCAAGTCTGCAAGTCTGATGAGTTCGGTCTCTGCTCCCGCTTCTGCTGCTCCGTCAAGAGCTGCTTTCGTGAGTGCAAGACCGTTTCCTTTACGGGCGGAACCGACAATACCAATTACTTTAGTCATACTGTTTTATTGTCGGTAATTGTATTTAGAGGTATCTTTTATCTGGGGTATGAACTGCTTAGAGTATGGAGAAAGGGTTAAGAGTCATTTACAAAAGCAAATGACAGGTGTGCTCGTTACTTCAAATAGTAACAAATGGTCGAAGTAAAAAGTGTTGGAATGTGATTAAACGGATTTAATCACATAGCGTATGTCAGAAGATTCGAGTGCTGCTTTAAGAAGAACATCCTGAATAGAGTGAACCTGAGGAACAGCAATAATCAGATTCTTTCCTTCAGCACTGCGTGACTTTGCCCATTCAACAAACTCATTCCAGTTGTTTACCGGCGCTGATGACGCAACAACAAATGCCGACCCTTCAGTCATAATCGGACAGAGGATTTTTAATCCTGCCTGTGCATCAATGGATGTAAGATACGGCGGCGTTCCGGCAATAGCGTACTGAATAGAGTTCGTCTGAAGCATAGTCATCAGATTAGGTCCGCCTGTTCCGGTCACAATGTTGACGTTACAGATCTTCTTTCCGTTTACATAGAGTTCTGCATTATCAACAGGACCTGATTTCTCGGCGACTGGTTTTAAGTAGGTGTTGTAGTTGTCTTTAAAGTACTTCCAGTCCTTCAGAAGCACAATAAGAGCTGAACCGTGGTCGCTAATCAGATGTCCGACTGAAATAGTGTCAGATACCGGTTCTTTGAACGTTCCCTTTTCAGAGATGATTTTCTTTGCTGCATTGTAAGGTGCAAGGTCGTAAATCAGAGCCTTGGTTTCTTCATCGCTTGTGGACTTCAGATTATTGGTGATGATACCTAAATCACGTTCAATCTGAACAAACTCAGCGTTGCTGGCAAGCCATGTATCAGTTACTTCATTTAAGAACTTAATCGTAGGAAGAGATGCTTTAAGAATCTCTACCGGATCAACTGACTTTGAACCAAACGTAGGATTAGTAGAACCATACAGCCAGTCTGCAGCATAAACAGCAGATGCTTCCGGATTGTCAGTTACATACTGATTTCCGACAATCATCAGACCGGTTAATACTGTTGCCATGTCTTTGTTTTTCAGACCTGCTTCGTTTGCACCGAAGACACAGCAGGTGTGGTCATGCCAGTTTTTATCCCCGGTACGCGGTAAATCCTGTGAGTAACTGACTACTTTTCCAAGACCTGAAACGGTCGCTGCAGCGATATTGGGCTGCCAGTTAATCAGCCCGTCAATCTGTCCTAAGCCGAGAGCATTTACCTGCTGTCCTGCTGCAATTTCCACAAGTTCAACGGTTGCTTTATCGGACGAAGTATCGTCTCCAACGCATCCGGCAGTGAAAATAACAGCGAGAGCAATAAGTAAAATTACTCCTGCAAGAATACATTTCTTCTGCATGAATATCATGTTGTATTTTCTGAAATATGAATATACTGGGCGCTTCGGCATTTAGTGGGAAAAACCGACACCTTAATATCCATTCCACTCCATCATATCAATAGAGTATGGATCAGACTACAATAGATCTTTTTTCCCAGGCTTTGAACATAACATCTCCCTGGTATGTTGACCACATTGATTTCTCCAAAGAAGAACATCAAATGGATATCTACGTTAAATTTAAAGAAGACGGAGTATTTATCTGTCCAACTTGTGGTTCTGAAACAGGAAGCATCCATGACGTTCATGAGCGTACCTGGCGGCATCTTAACTTCTTCCAGTACAAGTGCTATATTCACTGTCAGCTTCCAAGGATATTTTGTAAAGTATGTAATAAAGTCCAGGTTGTGGAGGCTCCCTGGGCAAGGAAAGGAAGTGGGTTTACCTTAATGACGGAGGTATTAATACTACTATTAACGGATTCAATGACGTATTCCGAAGCAGGAAATCTCATTGATGAAGAAGATAAAAGGGTATTTCGTGTTGTGAAGTACTATGTCAAGAAGGCTCATAATAAGTTGGACTGCTCCGATGTAACATCTATTGGTGTTGAT
>DALTWR010000040.1 GCA_029986975.1 Methanocorpusculum sp. | reverse complement strand
TTTTGTCAAATCTGCCATATGGGATAAGTATATATACAACATACATACAAACACACATTATGTCAGTAAAAGGTGTTTTGAAAACACCAAATCATGAGATAAATGGTGGTTGGAGTGTAATCAAATACTTTATCGTGATAGGGATATGGAACGACTGATTACCCGTAAACTGATAGATTGAAAAATTGATATGAGAATTTGGGATCAATTACTCCCGTTTCCTCATCAGAAAAACCGCGCCTAAAACACCTGCGAGAACTCCTGCAGCCGCAAATCCGGGTGTTGATGCCGCTGATGTTTCTTCGACCTCTCCAAAGATTTCCGGATGAAGAATCTGTGCCAGAGATTCCAGTGCTTCAACGGTGCGCGGACCTCCGCGATCAAAGATATCTGCATCCATGACATAGACTTTACCGGATTTTGCAGCAGATAATGTTGAAAGACGCGGCTCGGTTAAGAATGTTTCACGAAGGCTGTTAAATCCGGGAGTTCCCATATCTTCTTCAGGGTCGGTTAAGATGATATCCGGATTTACTACCAGAAGTTTTTCCAGCGTAACTGTCTTCCATCCGTTAATATCCTCAAATGCATTTTTACCGCCGGCAAGGGTGATTAAATCATTCTGGAAGGTGTCTTTACCTGAGACATAGAACGGGTCAGTGCTTAATGCATGCATAACTGTGGGTTTCGATGATGCCGCACTTACTTTTTCTAAAACAGCATTAATACCTGCTTTCATCTCAGCAATGACAGATGCTGCCTTATCTTTGCAGCCAGTTGCTTCTCCTATGATTGAAATTGATTCATAGATTTTGTCGATAGAATCCGGATTGATAACGAGAACAGTACAACCCTGTTTTTTCAGATAATCGATGGCATCTCTTCCATTATTCGGATTTGCAAAGATTACTGAGTTTCCTTCACTCAGCGTAATGATGCGCTCACGGTTTATGGTGGAAAATTCTCCAATCTTTTCTACGGATTTTGCTTCTTCCGGATAGTTACAGTAGGTGGTGTCTCCTACAAGACGCTCACCAGTGCCTACTGCATAGATGATTTCCGTACATGCGGGTGCGAGTGAGATGATTTTATCCGGATATTCCGGAATGATTACAACATCTCCGTTTGTATCAGTTACAGAAACAGGCGTCCATTCAGCAGCTGCAGCTGCTCCGCAAAGGAGAAGAGAGAGAAGGAGAATGGAGATTACTGCTGTGATTATTTTTTTCATCATTAATTTGTTTGTGTTACATCTATTTTAATTGAGCTAATTGCTGCTGCATTTCCAGATACTTCAATGTGTTATTTGCTGTCTTCGAATGGTGTAATGCTGAGTGATAATAAATACCTGGAATGAGAGAAAAAAAGTTGTCAGTAAAGAGGTGATGAAATTCTCTTTGTTGCCTTTACCTCAACTTCCATCTCATACCAAGATATGCAGCCGCACCGAATCCCACAAAAATCAGAGCCGGAAAGAGCGGAGATGCCGGTGTTGGAGTTTGAGTTGGAGTAGGTGACGGTGTCGGTTCCGGTGTGGGCTCAGCAGTTTTCTTCGGTGTTGGTGCTGCTGTCTGAATATATATCCCCGGCGCTGTAAGCGAAAGCGGGACTGTTGTAAAGGATGAATCTAACTCATTTACCGATGACGCTCCATCGGTTACTGACACATAGATTGTGTATGTTCCAATGTCCGGGCGCTTTCCGGAATTGGATTTGATTTTGGATGTATCAATCGTTACCTCCCAGCTTCTGCCGTATGCGGCGAGTTTTTCACCGTCCTCTTTCATCTGTGTCAGCGGAAAATTAGGGCCTGTGATATAGAAATAAACAGGACCTCTGAGCGGATTTGAGCCGTGAAGGGTTATATCTTCCCCGAGAACTACGGATGCAGCACCAACAGCAGATACACCGGAAATAGCGACGGTAAAGAATAGTAAAGCGGCTAATGTTGAGAGAATTATTCGAGTAATAGTCTTCATCTAATCAGCACCTCATTTCAAGTAAAATAGAAATTAATGTTAATTCTGATATAATCAGTCTTCAGTCGGAACTTCTTCCAGTTTCTTTTCCACTGATTGAAGTGCCGGAACAGACTCACGCATCTTAGCGACAATCTCGTTTCCGAGCGTCATCAGGGCAACACAGTGGACATTCTTGCTTTTGTGGATGTGAAGCGGAGTTATGCCAAGTTCATCATATTCCTTAGTTGCAATGGGAGTTCCATTTACATGTTCATAGTATTTTTTAATCTGAATCATCAGCATATGCAGATGCAGCAGTTCTTCTTTTTGCATAGTATCCAATCCTTGTAAGGCACTCGTTAGTAAGTGCCGAATGTATTCATTCATATCAGTGTGTAAATGAGATATAGGTAACTCGTCATATTTATATCATAGTTCGTTTTTTTATGGATGTGTGTACTTGCAAATCCGGTTTTTCTTCTTAAAAACAGGTCAGAATAGAAATCGAAGGCATAATTTAGCCCGAATTGATGTTGCGCGCCAAAAACTATATATTAGTGATTCATCTGAACAGAGTAAGCCTACTCCCAAATCTCATGTCCGGGATTGCAGATAGAGCACAGTCTGTTACGTCTTCTGTGCTTGGATTTTTATGCTTCCGCGGCAAATGATTAGGTATTATGTCTGAGGATCTTTTGTCGCGTGCAGAAGACAGCGTTTCGGCATTTGAATACGATACTGCCGAAGAACTCTATCGAGAATACCTTGATACTCATCAGGATGATGCAGCTGCATGGTACAATCTTGGATTGCTTCTCTCTAAAATGAATAATCCTACTGAAGCTGCGAATGCATTAGGCAATGCATTTGACCTGCAGCCGGATAATCCTTTATACGCTGAAAAACTTGGCGAAGTGTTAGGCGTCCTTCATTCCTTTGAAGAAGCAAAAGCTCTGTTTGAACGTGCCTCAATGAATGATGACAGCATCTACCCTAAAGTACGCACTGCAGATATGCTTTTCCTGCTTAACAATGAGGATAAAGCAGCAGAGTACTTAGAGCAGCTTTCTGTTGAGTATCCAACTGAACCTGATGTCTGGAACAGATTGTATCTTCAATATATAAGAGAGGGAAAAACAAACGAGGCGTCTGCAGCACTGGATAAGGAGATTTCTCTGCGGAAAAGTCTTGCAGAAAAGACAAACGGCTCTGGCGAATGGTTTGCTTATGGTATGGCATGCCTTGAAAAATGTGCGTACACTGATGCTGAATCTGCGTTTAGAAAATCTCTGTTACAGGAAGAGACATCCGATGCCCATCTGTCTCTCGCAAAAGTTCTTGTGATGTCAGGAAGAGTTGAAGAGGCACGAAATGAGTTTGCTGCAGGGGTTAGTATCGAGCCGAAGAATCTTTCCTTCGTTCTTGAAACAGCAGATACTTTATCCGACCTGAAACTTTTCGAGGATGCAATTACTTACTACACAAAAGCACTGGAACTCAGAAATGTAAGAGCTGATACCTGGGCATCTCTTGCTTATGCTCTTTTTATGACCGGGAAAACAGAAGAGGCGCGCGCTTTCTTTGAGATGGCAAAAGCATCAGCTGCAGTGCGTGAACTGAAGTGGGCGGACAAACTGCACAAAACAGAAAAAACGGCTGTCCTTGATAATGCATTCGGAGCATAACTATGGATGAAAAAGTATCTATCGTAGGTGACGTGGCAAAACTTGACTTCGAGCGTGAAACCCGCTGCGGGATGCCTGAGGTTGTTCTTGCTGAAGGAAAAGAGACCGAAGCCCTTGTTGAGATTGTACGAAACTATGCTGCAGCAAAAGGCCGCTGTGTAGTAAGCAGAATCTCTGATGAGCAGGCTGATGCGGTCTGCAGCAATCTGCCTGACGGATTTACGCCTGAGCGGAGAAAAGGCGGGATTCTGATTGTTTCAGACGGAAGAAAGCCAACACCCTCCGGCGGTGTTGTAGGAATTATTACCGCAGGCACATCTGATATTCGTGTTGCAGAAGAGGCACGTGCCATCGCCGAAGAGCTTGGCGCTGAAGTGCTGTATGCATATGATGCAGGTGTTGCAGGAATCCATAGACTCTTTCCGGCGCTTGATTCTCTGAAGCGGGCTGATGTCTATGTGGTCTGTGCCGGACGTGAAGGAACACTTCCTTCTGTTGTTGCAGGGCTTGTAGATAAGCCGGTTATTGGTGTTCCTGTTTCAACCGGCTATGGCTACATGGGAAAAGGTGAGGCAGCTCTTGCGTCCATGCTGCAGTCATGTGCAGTAATTACGGTCGTAAATATTGATGCCGGATTTACGGCAGGAGCGTTTGCAGCCCGGACTGCTGCATTGATTGCGAAAGGAAGAGGTGTCTGATGCGGGGACTTTACATCGGAAGATTCCAGCCGTTTCACAACGGACATAAGGCGGCGGTTGAGTACATCTCTTCTGAAGTCGATGAACTGATTATCGGTATCGGAAGTTCCCAGTTAAGTCACGAAGTGCTGCATCCGTTTACCGCAGGTGAGCGTGTTCTGATGATTACCCGTGCATTATCTCATCTGAATATCCCGTTATATGTGCTGCCGATTCCGGATGTTCACAGGAATGCTATCTGGGTTTCACACGTTTGTTCGATGGTTCCGCAGTTTGATGTGGTTTATTCATCAAACCCGCAGGTAATCAGACTGTTTCGTGAAGCAGGCATAGAAGTCAGATCTCCGCCGATGTATGAACGAAGTACGCTTTCAGGCACTCATATCAGAAAATTACTGCTCTCTGGAGGAAACTGGGAAGAGTTTGTTCCGGAAGAGACTGCTGAAATCATTAAATCAGTTGACGGAGTTTCCCGTATTATAGATATTTCAAAAAATGATGAGTAACAGGGCCGCAGTCTCGGAAGTCAAAGAGTAAGCTAACTGGAGTTACTGTCCGGTGTTATTCCTCGGTTCTTTTTTTCATACTATTTAGTTTGTATTCAAAACAGTTTTATTCTGTCAAAGAAAATAAGTATCGTATTATCATATAAGAAGACTTATGGATGAAACAGAACTAATCTGGGCAGTTTTTATCGTGCTGGTTTGCGCGATTGTTGTTCTCCTTGTCGGACGAAAGCTGCGTCTGCCGTTTATTATCGGATATTTCATCACAGGTATCCTTGTAGGTCCTTACTGTTTCGGACTCATCACCTCTGAACAGGTGAATCTCTTAGCTGACCTTGGTGTCATTCTTCTGATGTTTACCATCGGTCTGGAAATATCTGTGAAGAATCTTTTGGCGATGAAAAAGATTGTCCTGATAGGAGGAACTCTTCAGTTAGTCATAACTACGGGTGCAGTCTGCGCTATTATGATGGCGTTTGGTTTCTCATTCAATGTCTCATTATTTATTGGATTCCTTGTTGCCCACTCATCAACTGCTATCATCATGAACATTTACCAGAAGAGCGGCGAGGTTGACAAACGCCATGGTAAAATCGCTCTCGGTCTTCTTATATTTCAGGATTTAAACGTCGTTCCGATGATGCTGCTTGTCCCGTTCCTTGCTCAGAACGGCAGCGGCGACATCACTGAATCAATTATAAAATTAGTCGGCGGTCTTATTTTCCTCGGTATAGTGCTGATTGCAGCAATCTACTTTGTACCAAAGATTCTGCGGCACATAGCTCTTACCAGAAACGGAGAACTCTTCGTAATCGCTGTGGTTGTAATCTGCTTTGGCATTGCATGGATTATGTCATTCAGCGGTGTTGAGTTAGCCCTTGGTGCATTCCTTGCGGGTGTTGCTATTTCCGGTTCAGATTATAACCATGAAATTCTTGGACAGATTACTCCTATCAGAGATATTCTGACGAGTTTCTTCTTCGTATCCATAGGTATGATGCTGAATCTCCAGTACCTCTGGAATCATTTGGCAATCGTTCTTGGAATCGCTGCTGCTCTTCTGCTCTTTAAAACGGCAATCAACTTCATCTCAGTAAAAGCGATAGGGGTTGCAACCGGGGCAGCGCTGCTTTCTGCAGTAGGTCTTTCACAGATTGGAGAATTCTCATTCATTCTCGGCTCAACCGGTCTTGAGGCTGGTATTCTTGATCAGGAAATCTATCAGATTTTCCTTGCCATCTCAATCGTAACTATGGCTGCAACTCCGTTCATCGTCAAACTCGCACCGAAGTTTGTCAAGAAATTCTTCGAGCCGAAGGTTCCTGAACCTGAAGATCCTGAAGAGATGAAAAAAGAGCATGAGATTATTGTCGGTTATGGTCTTGCCGGAAGGTATGTGGCCCGGGCATTAGAGAGGATGCAGATAGACTACATTGTTCTTGAAACCAATGCAGAAACCGTCACCAATGAACAGGCGAAAGGCGTCCCTATTGCCTTTGGCGATGCTTCCCGTGAAGCAGTTCTTGAGTATGCAGGCATCCGCAGTGCATCATCAATCGTCATATCCATTCCGCAGATGGATGCAGTAAAAGCTATTATTACGGCAGCCCGCCGCTTAAATCCGCAGATTACTATCATTACCCGTTCCCGTTTTATCTCGGAAACAACTGACCTCTATAAACTCGGTGCAGACTCGGTTATTGTTGATGAACGTGAGTCTGCAGTGCAGATGTTTAAGAGGATTCTCGCAAGCAAACAGATGCCGGTACAGGATATTGAACAGTTCAGCAAGGAAATCAGGTCTGATCTCTATGATAAGTACATCGACATCCCGATTGTAAAAACAAGTGATACACAGGACAGTCCAAATCTTCTGGAATCAATCCATGTGAGAGCAAAACACGCTGATGAGGCAATGTCGAGGGAAATGTCCCGTGTTACTCAGATTCGTGTTGAAGACGGGTGTGAGGTTTGCGGAAAACCTCTTTCAGAGATTCATCTGAGACAGAATTACGGCGTGGCAGTTTTAGCGGTAAAACACAGCGGAGATAAAGGTGCAGATGTTTCTCCTGCCGGAACAACCCTTCTTTCAGCAGGAGATACCGTTGTTGTGATTGGAGACCGCGAAGGACTTGCCAGAATTGTTCCGCTGTTTCTTCCCTCGCCGGAGAAAAAGTAAATGATGCGTATTGAAAGACTCACCTCTGATTTTTCAGTCTGTCGTGTAAAAGACTTCTCCGGTGTTGATATCACAAAGGATTTTGTATTCACAGCAAAAACTGATGAAGAATACTCACTGGTATGTCCCACAGACATTGCTCCGGAAAATGTTATCGAAAGAGAAGACCACTGGACTGGTTTTCGTATTGTTGGTGTTCTGGATTTTTCTCTGATAGGCATTCTTGCAAACATATCATCAGTTCTTGCCGCAGAAGGCATCAGTATTTTTGCTCTTTCTACGTTTAACACAGATTACATTTTGGTCAAACGTGAAAACGCAGAAGATGCCTGCAATGTGCTTTCAAAGGCAGGGTATGAACTTATCTGAGTGATACTCAAAGGCATCTGAGAAAAAATACATATATGTTTAAAAGACCTATAGAATAAGGAT
>DALTWR010000039.1 GCA_029986975.1 Methanocorpusculum sp. | reverse complement strand
CTGCTGAAAACCGCTTCCCACACATATATCACAGAGAATTTATTCTATAACAACGAATAGTTAGATATCATGAATGATGCCGAGATTTTAATGAACCCCAACGACCTGGTTCAGTATCTGAAAAAGAGTCCGGAATTCTTCACCAAAGACGACATTGTCCGTTTCTGTGAAGAAAATGACATCGAATTTGTCAACTTCCACTATGCAGCAGCAGATGGAAAATTAAAGACATTAAACTTCGTCATTTCCTCCAAAGAATACCTTGAAACCATTCTTTCCGACGGAGAACGCGTTGACGGAAGCAACATCTTCCCCTTCATCGAAGCAGGAAGCTCTGACCTGTATGTAATCCCGCGCTACGCAACAGCTTTCATCGACCCGTTCGCAGAAGTACCGACCCTTGATTTACTCTGTTCTTACTACGACAACACCGGAAAACCGCTTGCATCAGCACCGGAATACATTTTATCCCAGGCGGCAGCAGCATTTAAGAAGAACACCGGAATGGAGTTCAAGACCTTAGGCGAACTTGAATACTACGTCATCTGCGACGAAGAAGAACTCTACCCCGGACGCGACCAGAAAGGCTACCATGAATCAGCTCCGTTCTGCAAATTTGAAGATATGAGAGTTGAAGCAATGAGAATGGTCGCAAAAGCAGGCGGCAAAATCAAATACGGACACTCCGAAGTCGGCTGCTTCACCAAAGACGGAAAATACTACGAACAGCACGAAATCGAGTTCCTGCCGGTTTCCCCTGTCTTAGCCGTTGAAGAAATCATCCTTGCAAAATGGATTTTACGCAACTTAGGCGCACAGTACGGCGTAACCGTTTCATTCGCACCGAAGATTACCGTCGGAAAAGCAGGTTCAGGAATGCACTTCCATATGCTCGCAGAAAAGAACGGCAAAAACCTCATGGTAAAAGACGGTGTCTTATCTGAAATTGCAAAGCGCATGATTGCAGGTATCCTCGATGTCGGAGACGCAGTAACTGCCTTTGGAAACACCATTCCGACCTCTTACCTCCGCTTAGTTCCGCATCAGGAAGCACCCACGTACATCTGCTGGGGAGATAGAAACCGTTCCGTCGTTGTCCGTGTTCCGCTCGGCTGGACCGGCTCAAACGATATGGCAGCAGAAGCAAACTTCGGCTTAAAGAGAAAATCAGAAAAAGTATCCAAGCAGACCTTCGAGTACCGTGTAGCTGACGGCTCTGCACAGCTTTATGAGACCGTTGCCGCGTTAATTGTCGGTGCAATGCACGGTCTTGAAATGCCCAACGCATTAGAACTTGCAGCAAAACTCTACGCATCCGGAAACATCTTCGACCCGAACTACAAAGACTTCTTAGCAACTCTTGCCCAGCTTCCGACCTGCTGCTTTGAATCCGCAGACGTCTTAAATGCAAAGCGCGCCCTCTTCGAAAAAGACGGCATCTTCCCGGCGGGAATCATCGACTCACAGATTGCCAAGCTGAAATCCTACAATGACCAGGGATTATCCGACAAAATCTTAGGCGACGAGAAGAAGTTTGCAGAACTCGTAAACGAATACATCCACGTTGCATAAAACTGTGTCCGAAGACAAATCAGCTGCATCTGCCGGAAACGTATCCGCAAAACCGGAAGAACCTGACAAGAGAAGCAGAAGAGAACGGTTAAAGAGGATGTTTTCGAAAGGAAACTTCCTCGGAACCGTTGAGCGGACTCTCGGCATCTGGTATCCCGGTCCGAATGACGAACCGGATGATACCAACCCGCAGATTCAGGCGGCATTTCAGGCGTATGTAGAAAAACGTCTCGGCACGTGCTATTCCTGCGCGCCGCGTGATGTAACCGAACCCGGAACACCGAATCTGGTAATACTGAATCAGAGGACACAGAAATGTGTTGAAGCAGTTACCTGTTATCGAAGTCAGATGTTCATCGGCGATGACGGTGAAGCATATCTTCCCTGGACAACGCAGGAAACCTATGATAAACTTACTGCGTTTGCCGAATCCGAAGAAAAAGAGGTCTTTGTAATAATCGGACTTCACGGATTTGCAGACGCACCGAAGTTTCTTTTCTCAGTGCCGCTCAGCGAGGCGGTCATTGATTTGAAGAAAAGCGTACTTTCATCTCACGAGATACGTGATGAAAGCCCGCTTACCTTCTGATTTTTCCATACTGCAGAACGGAATTCTTTTATATGACTAAATGAATATGTATTCTGTATGTTAAACAAGCAGATATCTGATCTTTTCGATATGCACGTTTACTCTGAAAAAGCTGTGTATCTCGGCAAAGTTGAAGATGTTGTCCTCGACGTCGCAAATAAAAAGGTAAGCGGACTCGCCTTAAACGATGTTAATACCAAAGTAATCGACACGAAGAACTTTACGGGCATCATCTTACCATACCGTATTGTAAAAGAGGTCGGAGACATTATTATTGTCCGCCACCTTCCCCAGATATTTAAAGAGGAAAAGCCCTTCGAGGACTGATTTTTGTACACTGAGATGAAAGACCGGGAGATTTTCTCCCGTCTTACTACAACAGTTCCCTTCATCATTCGGCTTGACGGACGCGCATTTCACACCTGCTCTGCCGAATACAAAAAACCGTTTGATGCAGATTTTTCCGAACTGTTTGTAAAAACGGCAAAAGCACTTTTTACCGATTCAGGATTATCTCCGGATTTCATCTACACCTTTTCAGACGAAATCAGTTTATACATAACAAAACCGGTCTTTGACCTCAGAGTTGAAAAACTGGTATCTGTCGCAGCGGCTTTTGCCTCATCTGCGTTTACTATAGCAGCAGATGCAAAAACTCCTCTTTCATTCGATGCACGTATAATTCCTTTAAGCGAACAGCAGCTTCCCGACTATCTTGCATGGCGTCAGGCAGAAGCATGGAGAAACCACATAAACGGATACTGCCAAAAACTGCTGACTGACACTGGTCTTTCTTCATCCGCCGCTCAGAAAAAACTGAACGGCTTAGATGCAGGACACTTACATGAACTCGCATTCTCTAATGGAATAAATCTTGCAAAGACACCCTGTTGGCAGCGAAGAGGGATTGCCGTCTATCACGGTACGACAGAAAAAACCGGATTCAACCCGCTGACCGGAAAAAAGGTTACGGTAAGCAGAAATATTGCAGAAGTTGATAAAGACCTGCCGCTGTTTAAGACGCCGGAAGGAAGAGAATGGGTTTACGCGAAAGTGACATCCATCCCCACAAATATATAATCCAGAAACAACAAAAAAATATATCATAAATGACCGCAGCAACTCTTATCCTTTCTGTTGACAGAGACGATGACATAGGTTACAAGGCAAAAGTGGATACGCCGGTTATCGGGCGGGAAGCATGCCTTGAAGCAGCGAAGTCTCTCGGAGTTGCAGACCCTGAAGATTCAGACACCAATGCTATATTCCAGGCGGTCAAAACATATGATGAGGAAATCGCCCGCGGCGGTTCGGCAGAGGTTGCCGTAATCTCCGGAAATCACTTGAATATGCTCGAAGGAGACCGCAGAATTGCAAAGCTCCTCGAAGAAGTTATTGAAAAGACCGGGGTTACTGAGTGTATTTTAATCTCGGACGGTGCTGAAGATGAGTATATTCTGCCGATTATTCAGTCGCAGTTGAAGGTCGTCGGTATTGTACGTGTAACAATTAAGCAGCTGCCGAATATTGAAGGAACGTTTTATATCATCAAAAAGCTCTTTAAAGACCAGAAGTTCGCACGTACTTTCCTTGTGCCGCTCGGATTTCTGCTGGTAATCGGTGCGCTTGTGGCGATTTTTATGCCCGGCGTATCTGCAATTCTGGTCGTTGTCGGTATTTTAGGAGTCATTCTCTTAATTAAAGGATTCGACCTTGATGATCAGGTCGTTAAGCTCATTAAAGGAATCGGGCAGTCGTTCAAGCGCGGAAGATTTGCAGCGATTGCATACATCGCCGCGGTTATCATCTGTATCGCTGGTGTTGTTGCAGGTCTTATGAGTATTGTAACAAATTATCCCAATGCCGGAAATGCATCGCTGCTTTACAATATCTTTACGTTCCTCTACGGAAGCCTTATCTGGTTTATGGTTGGCGCACTTGTGGGTTCGCTTGGTAAAGTCCTTGATACGGTGCAGAATAACTTAAGCGCTCTTTACAAAGTTTATGTGGTGCCGTTCTTTATTCTCGCGGTTGGTTTGATTCTCGAAGGTGCTGTTATCTACTTCCTTACGATATCTCCTCAGGAGCCGTTCCCGCTGACGACGACTGTCGGTATTATTTCTTTGATAGTTCTTACTGTAGCCGGACTGCTTTTAGCATTTATCGGGATTTACACAAGACCTATGGTGCAGAAAAAGATTAATGCCTGGATGGAAAAGAGAAAAGAGCTTGAAGCAGAGATTGAAGAACATGCAAAGAGCGGAAAACCGTTCTATCGCAAAACAAAATACTAATTGTAAGTATTCAGCCCCTCATTCTGAAATTCAGTTGGTTAGGCCGTTTGGTGGACTGAATAGTTACATCAAAAAAATTACGGTGCAGGAAATCCTAAATCCCTGCAAATCTCATCAAGCGGCAGATTTTTGTGCGTGACCGCGACACGAAGCGTTTCATCATTTGCGATTACATGAGCAAGACAGGTCATCCCGTAGCCTTGGAAAACAGAAGCAGCTTCAGGCATCACTGATAAAATCTCAGTCACCTTCGAATCAGCAGAAAGAACAGACGAACCCGAATCTTTTCCCTCATCAGCCGATGCGAAAGACGCCTCGCGAAGAATAATACGAGCCGCAGCTTCAGCGGCATCGCCTGTTAACTTAACACACTGCTTTGCATGTTCTGCCGAACCGATTTCAAGTGAACGTGTCAGAACACGGCAGCATACCGCTTTGTGCTTCGCCGTAAAATCCTGATGCAGTTCTGCTGCAAGTTTCATACAGGAGGCAGCCTTTAACAGCTCAGAAGACTCTTCACGTCCGAACAAAAGACCAAGAGCACAAACTGCACTGCTTACCGCGCCGCAAAGACAGCCTGAACCGCCGATACCGACGGGAAAACCGGACACAGCCGCAATAACGTATGCCGGAATATCCGGAAAGAAGGCATGTCGAAGGGCTGACATCACCGCTTCAGAACAGTTGAATTTACCTGTCTGAAACAGGGTTTCAGCTTCGTTTCGGATTTCTAGAGCATCCGCTCCGGAATAATGATAATAAAAAGGAAGAGCCATTATTCTCTTCCAAAATCAGGCTCTTTTTGCCGTAAGCGTAAGAGGAATTGCGGTTTTAACCGTGTACATAGCCATGCAGCCGTTAAGTGCTGCGCATCTCAGCATCTCAATCTGCTCGTCAGTTGCCTGCTCGCTTTTCACATTAAAGGTGATACGGTACGCACCAACAAGCGGCTGGTCGCCAAGCTTGAACTGTGCATGATAGTCAAGGTCAGCTTCGAGATCAGTTGTAAGAGCGTCAATCTTGATGCCGTTTTTCGCTGCAGCGGTCATAAACGTTGCAGGAGCACAGCCGCAAATCCAGAAAAGACCATACGCCATCGGAGACGGATAATTTCCAAGTTTTTCAAAGTTCGGGTGTGCTAATGCGAATTTGACCGGTCCGTTGTCAGTCTTTGCAAATGCAGTAAACTGCGGTCCGTTTTCATCAAATTCCCAGTTTCCGGTCATGTGAGTGGTAAACAGTGCTTCGTTGTCGTCTGCTTTGATTTCAGCTTCGTACTGTTTTACCTGATCTAAGTCGATGTTGTTTAACATGATAAGTTTCCTGTATGATTCATAGATTGTTTAAAGAACTTTTGACAGATGAATTGACAGAAAATAACCCGCGGAAACCAAGTGTGAGGTTAGGCTGGTACTTGTCTGTCGATTGGTTATGTATGAGTTTATTTCCCGCGTTTTTTTCTGTCCGGTTGAGGGGTGAGCGTAATTTCATAGGTGTCGGACTCTCCACATTCAGTCACAGACACATCATACCCTGATTTCGGAAACGCCCCCTCAACGGTATTCACCTGTGTTTTCGTTCCAAGGAACGTAAATGCACCATCCGTTTTTTTGAGCGCTACTTTGAGCTTCAGCATCAGATAGGTACATGATTCTTCCCGGAAATCTTCAGTCATCACTAATTAATTAGTGCGTCTTAGTTTTTAGAGATTGTGATTTCCCACAATCCGTTTTCAACCATTTCGGTTTTGCACTGCAGTTTTTTAATGCCGCAGTACTCAGGAATGGAAGCAGTCGCTGCCGGTGCGTGGTCGCATCTGACAACAAGTGTTTCTCCGGCCGGAAGGGTTTTTAATGCTTTGTCCACTTCCAAGACACAGAAGGGGCATACTTTTCCTGTAATATCGAGATTCATCCAAGTTCACCTTTAAAGTCCAATCATAGTAAAGAAGTCTGCAACCCATCCGCCGATAAAGGCAGTAAAGACAATCGCTCCTGCAAGAAGTCCTACAAAGAAGAATAATGCCTTAACATTACCTTCTGCGGTCATAACGAGCTGTCTAAGCGGACATCCGCCAAGAAGTACTCCTAAAAGACCTGCAAAAATACCTCCTACAACCATGCAGATAACAGTGGCTGCAACAGAAAGTCCTGCCGGCGCTCCGCCAATTGCGGTAAATCCGTTGTTGATAACCCAGAAGAATCCTCCGTATGCGCTCGGGAAGATTAACGAGAAGATTAAGTAGAAGACAAATGCGGAAAGAATTAAGACAATGTATCCTTTTAAGAGACGAGTCTGTTTAAAGAGGATAAAATCTCTGATTCCGCCGATTGAACAAAATCCGGAACGCTGTCCAAGCCATCCGATGATAAGTCCTAATACTAACGTTGCAATAGGAATAATCCAGACTAAATCCATGTTACTTTCCTCCCATTCTCTTTAATGCAATCTTTACCCCGATGAAAACACCGATGACGATAGCAATTAAGCCGATGAACGCAACTGCATCACCGTATCCGACACGAAGGGCGATACGGTACGGGCATGCTCCCATTAACAGAGCACAAATCATGAAGAAGAATCCGCCGAGGGTGTATTTTACACATGAGCCGACTGATGCTTTCTTTACTCTGAACTCTTTATAGACAAGAGCTGCAATGAATGCACCGATTAAAACACCAAGGATGGTTAATACCGGAACAGCCCCTGCGGCAATAGCGGCTTTTGAAACGCCTGCCATTCCTAAACTTGTTCCGAAGATACCGTTCCAGATGCCGTTGATTAAATCACGGGTGTGGCACGCGACACAGAATCCGTATGCAACAGGTCCCTGACCGGATGCGCCGATTGAGAAAAGATACTGCACGAATGCAGCACCTAAACCAATGATGGCTCCGGCAATCCACGGCTTTTTGAGAATCTTATCAATTCCCTTGTTTGCAAGTGACTTTGTCATGTGCTAATCTGATTAGTTCCGAACTTATATTAATATAATCGCATAGATTTAAAT
>DALTWR010000038.1 GCA_029986975.1 Methanocorpusculum sp. | reverse complement strand
TATCACTCTGCAGTATTAATATTGGCTGTATTCTTAGATAAAGTATTGTTCAGATTTGGGGTGTTGTTTTCTTTTTGGGCGATGAAGGGGTATTATGGTGATTAAATGAGGTATTTGAAAATGCACTCTGCATCAATAAAAAATAGAAAAAAGTATTTTTCAGAGTTCAGAACAGCGGTGCAAGAAGGCTTTCCAGTTTTTCTGCGCTGGTTACCCCTTCGAGACGGTGTTTTACGACGCCGTCTTTTTCGATGATGAGTGTAGGAACTACGCAAATCTCATACTGGTTTGCAAGTCCCGGTTCCTGATCTACGTCTATCATGCGGACGTCTGCTTTTTCTTTGAGTTTTTCTGCGAGTTCGTGGACTATCGGACTCTGGATTCTGCACGGACCGCACCACGTTGCAAAGAAGTCATAAAGAATTGGTTTGGACATATGTAATTGTGTGTCTGAAGATGTAATATATGTTGGGGTCAGGGAGGTGTTTTGATGCTGTCAATTTCTGTCGGACTGAAGAAAATCATATGACGCCTGACATTACAATATAGAGACTGCATCTTAGACAAGCTAAGCAGTTACAGCTGTTCTAAAAAATGAGTATGGCTATTTAGAATATGATTGCCTTAACCGCCGGAAGCTCACGCAGTTTATCAAGCGCGTTCGGCGGAAGTCTGCCGTCTGCAATAATAACCAGTTTCGGATTTTCTGCGGTATGCGGGTCGGTTACAAAAATCTGGCGGAGAGGCAGATTAAATTCGGCAAGAACTCCGGCAACCGATGCAACAATGTTTTTGTCCTCTGCATTATTTGGAAGAATTGTCACAACAGAAAGCCCCAGTTCCTTTGCGACGTTGGTAAGGTCGGGTGTAACACGGAGATTCGTAAAGAGATTTTTCAGTTCATCGATTTCTAATATCCGCTCAACAACACTGTCTATAACTCGCCGGTCGACTTTAACTGCGCGCGCGACAGCGGCCGCAGATACCTCAACACCATTTACTGCTGTCTTTCCGTTCGGAGAGATTCCAAACCCGTTTTCAAGAAGAAAGCGGATAACCTTCTGCTGCGAAGGCGAGTCTGCGAAATATTCAAGAATTCTCTGCCACATTATCTTATTTGTGCGGGCTGATTCCAGATAAAGTATTGTGTTGTCAATTCAGTAGATTTATAAGATAGTCAAGACAATATATATGAGTCAAATAGGCGAGGGTAGCCAAGCCAGGTCAACGGCGCTAGCTTGAGGGGCTAGTCTAGTAGTAGTTCTTGGGTTCGAATCCCATCCCTCGCACTTCTTTTGTTTCTTTCAGATTGTTTTCAGGAGATGCGTAAGTCTATTTATCCTGATGAAAAGAACAGATTAATTACTTCAGAAGACAATAAGTAATATATTATGGTATCCGGCATCGTACTTCCGATTAAAAAAGTCAACTCACTCGTTGACCAGAACATCTCTGTTGAGATAAAGGATGAAGGCTGCAGATTTGAAGGTCTTCTTGTTGCAATGGATGAATATCTGAACCTCCATATGGTAAATGCAGTTGAAATCTCCGCAAAAGGCAGAAGAGAACTCGGAAATGTCGTAATCCGCGGAAACAATATCTTAAGCATCTCCCCATTAAACTAACACCATGTCTCCCTTACCCGAAGATTTAGATGAACGCCGCGATGCAGTTCACGCATATATCTGTGGAAAACCCGACGGCATTCTTCAAAGTGAACTCTGGAAAGAACTTGAAACTGACAGCAGAACCTGTTCCAGAGTAGTTACAGAGTTAGAAGCAGCCGGACGCGTCACCCGTGAAAAAGTAAAAGGAACATTTCTGATTCGCGGCATCGAAGAGAAAAAGAAGTTCAACGCACAGCTTCTGATGGCAGGAGACGCGATTGTTCCCTGCGTCGCATGTACAGAAGAGTGTGATGTTCCGTCCTGTAAAATGCTCGAAGACTGGATTTATGAACTGGTCTTCTCCGAAATTAAATAACCCACATCCCTCTTTTTAAACGAAACTTATTTACCCGCTCACACCAAGAATTCTATAATTATGTCGGCAGGATTTTTCAAGAAGAAACTGCAGCCATGGATTGTAGAAAGTGTTGCTCCTCCAATGGCTGCCGGATATGGTGTAGGCATCAGTCAGCCGGAATACAAATCAAAACCGTATTTCATCGTTGCATCCGTTGAAATGGGAAACACCACAACAAAGTGCATTCTCACAGGAACTAATCTGGAAGACGGACACTCATACGTCCTCGGAAAAACCGTTTCCATGAGCCGTGATGTACGCCCGCCCAAATCAGGCGAGGTAGTCTTTGGAACAACCCTTGACGGAACTGAACTTACCCGCGAATCAGTAACAGAACTTGTCCGCGACACGCTCATAAAGTGCCACAAGGATGCAAATCTGAGCATCAAAGACGACCTTGACTTCGTTGTCAGAAGTACCGGTGTTGTTGCAGCAATGGACTCTCCCGATCAGGTCGGCGAGTTCATCAAAGCCCTTGCAGACGGCTGTCTTTTAGCAGGCGTTCCGCCGAAGAAAATGACACCCCCCATGGGTATCAACAGCCTTCCGCCGAGACTTCGTCCGCACAGTTTCGCAGACCGCTTAGTCTTTACCGGTGCTGTTGCAGGTGTTACACCGCCCTCGGGCACCACCGGCGTTGAGATGGTTGCAAACGAGATGGAAGGAGAACTTGCCATGGCAGGCATCAAAGAAGGTGCTAAGTGGACCGGCGTTGATTTCAGAAACCCGTGCATCTCCATGGACTTTGGAACAACCCTTGACGGACGTATCACCTCAGACGTATCTCCGGATGCAGAATCTCCGTTTGCAAAAACCATCGGAAACTTCTGCGGACTTGCAGGAGCAATCCCTGATGCAATCATCAGAGGAACAGGACTTGTCGATAAAAAGAAAGGTACCGCGCTTGATTTATTCGGAGAACACTGCGCACCTGCCTCTTCCAGCTCCTTAAAGAAGGCACAGCCGTACATTGACAGATGTATGGAGGTTATCGACATCTGTGAAGTCCCTCCTGAAAGAACCCGCTTCGGAAAAGTTCCGGTCTGTGCAGATGTCGCAAAAGCATCCGGCATTGTCTTAATCGGTGTTGATGCAGGACGTGACGGCGATAAGATTCACGTACTCGAAGAGATTGGCGCAGAACTTGCACAGAAAGAAAACAAGAAGGTCATCCGCGAAGTAATTGACCGCGTCTGTGCCGCAATGGCGCTTAAAATCATTGACATCTGTGTTGAAAAGAACCTGCTTCCGCCAAACAGCTCCATTGGATTTACCGGACGTGCAATCATTTCCGGAAACAAACCGCAGTATATCTTAGAAGGCGTTGCTGAGCGCAAAATCTATGACGAACCCGTAAACCACCTCGTCTTTGTCGACGACGGATTAGCACGCGGTTCTGCTCTTATGGGTCGCTGCATGAACAGTATCGGACACCCCAAGTGCCCGATTGGCGGTGTGCGCGGCGGAAAATGTATTATGGCAAAACGCCAGAAGATAGGAAAGTAACATGACAGAGATTCCAGAACCAGAAGAAGTAGATTTAATTCTGCCGCCGGGAACTCCGCGCGCGGCTATTCGCGATGCAGCAGTAAAGTTCAATGTAAAACTCGTAGGAGTTACCCGCCCCCTGACATTTGCAAACATGGACCATGATGAGCGTGAGCTGCTTGCCTTCCGCGGAGACCGCGAAGAAGTAGAAAAGGTACGCGAATTCATTTACCACGAGATGAGAAAATTCCTCGGAGAGGAATAATTTTATTTATTTTTCATCATGACACGGCTCTTAGTAGTAACTGATTTTCAGTATGATTTCGTCTGCGGAAGCCTGGGATTTCCCAAAGCCCTTGAGCTGGAAAACCCAATCGCAGAAAAAATTGCCGCATACCGCAAATCCGGAGATGAAATTGTTTTTACGCTCGACACGCATGATGCAGATTACTTAAACACACAGGAAGGAAGAAAACTTCCCATCCTTCACTGCATCAAAGGAACAGAAGGACACAAGCTCTACGGAAAAATTGCGGAGATGTGTCTTTCAACCGACAAAGTCTTTGAAAAAACTGCATTCACCTGTCCTGAATTATATGACTATCTGAAAGGAAAATCCTACGAATCAGTTGAGTTTGTCGGACTGGTTTCAAGTATCTGTGTCATCTCGAATGCAGTCCTTGCAAAAGCAGCGCTGCAGGAAACAGAAATTATTGTTGATGCAAAGTGCACATCTACTTTTGATGAAAGTCTGAACAAAAAAGCGCTTGACGTTATGGACAATCTGCAGATAACTATTGTCAACAGAGATGACTTATGAACAATAAACGAAACCTCGCGATGATTTGTGACTTCTATGAGTTCACGATGGGAAACGGCTATTTCCTCTCGGGATTCAAAGACAGGATTACTGTGTTCGATGTGTTCTTCAGGTCAGTTCCTGACGGCGCAGGATTTGCAATCGCCGCAGGTCTTGAACAGGTTATACGTTATGTCAAGGAGCTGCATTTCGATGATGACGACATCGCTTATTTCCGCTCGAAGAAGATCTTTGATGAAAAATTCCTTGAGTATCTCCGCGAGTTCAAATTCACCGGAGACATCTATGCAGTACCAGAAGGAACGCCGGTGTTTCCAAACGAACCGATTTTAATCGTTAAAGCCCCCGCCCTTCAGGCGCAGATTTTAGAGACGTTTATTCTCCTCACCTTAAATCATCAGTCCCTGATAGCAACAAAGGCGAGCAGAGTCTGCCGTGCGGCGCTCGGCCGTGCTGTTCTTGAGTTCGGTTCACGGCGTGCGCAGGGAGGAGATGCCGCAGTTCTTGGTGCGCGTGCAGCATATATTGGAGGATGCGCCGGAACAGCCTGTACTCTGACAGATGAGCAGTACACAGTTCCCGCCGGAGGCACTATGGCTCATTCGTGGGTTCAGATGTTCGACTCAGAGTACGAAGCTTTCAAAACCTACTGTGAAATCTATCCGACAAATGCAGTACTCTTAGTCGATACCTACAATGTCATAAAAAGCGGTGTCCCGAATGCAATCCGTGCTATCAAAGATGTCCTGCTTCCCAAAGGAATTACACATTTCGGCATCAGACTTGATTCAGGAGACATTGCATATCTTTCAAAGCGTGCACGAAAGATGCTTGATGATGCAGGTCTTCCCGGCTGTAAAATCTATGTCTCCAACTCTCTTGATGAGTTTGCTATCACCACCCTGATGGCTGAAGGCGCACCTATCGATGTTTTCGGTGTGGGTGAGCGGATGATTACCTCTGCATCAAACCCTGTCTTCGGCTGTGTGTATAAGCTTGCAGCCGTTGAGGAAAACGGCGAACTGATTCCGAAAATCAAAATCAGCGAGGATGCGGTAAAAGTTACCAACCCGCACTTCAAAAAAGTGTACCGCTTAATTGACAACACAAGCAAAAAAGCGGTTGCGGATTTGTTATGCGTTTATGATGAGGTCATTGATGAGAGTAAACCATTAACCATCTTCGACCCGATGAACACCTGGAAGACGAGTACGCTGGAAAACTTTACCGCACGCGAACTTTTGATTCCGATTTTCAAAGACGGAAACCTTGTCTATGATGTCCCGGAGATTTCCGAGGTCAAAGCATACTGTGCAAAAGAACTTGAAGGAATCTGGGACGAAGTAAAACGGTTTGACAATCCTCACCGGTACTACGTAGATTTATCAGAAAAACTCTGGAACATCAAAAAGGAACTGATTCACACTATGGCTGATGAAATCAGGAATTTATGATTCCTGATTATTTTTTTAACTACTCTGCAAAAAAGATTAGAGAAGAACAGCTTCCTTAATTACAACATCCTCAAGCGGCTTGTCGCTGTAGTTCGTTTTAACCTTTCCAATCTTTTCAACAACATCAAATCCTTCAACAACTTTTCCGAATGCAGGGGTGCGCTCTGTCGAGATAGTTGTTGTTTACCAGATTGATAAAGAACTGGGAACCTCCGGTGTTAGGTCCTGCGTTTGCCATCGAAATAGTTCCTTTGTCGTTTCTGTTGTCAGGCATGAATTCATCCTGAATTTTATATCCCGGACCTCCGCAGCCGGTTCCAGTCGGATCTCCGCCCTGAATCATGAACCCGTCAATAACGCGGTGGAAAATAACTCCATTGTAGAATCCTTTACCGACAAGGTCTGCAAAGTTTCCGGAAGTAATCGGCATGTCCTCTCTTAACTCAAGCGTAATATCGCCTAACGTTGTCTTCAGAAGAACCTTCTGTGCTGTCATAACTACATAGTATGTTCTCTTCAATTATAAACATTTAGAGAGATACCTGCCGCGAAACGTTACCATGAATATCTTTTACCGCAAATATATAGTAAGCAGCATGAAAAACCCGTTTCACATAATGATAATCCCCACTCTCGGATGTCCCGGGAGATGCAAATATTGCTGGAGTTCTGATATTAACTCCCCGAAGATGTCAATAGAGACAGTCAGAGACATTGTTGAGTGGTTAAAACCCATAGACAAAGAACATGTCACCTTCACCTTCCATGGAGGTGAACCGCTTCTCGCAGGCGCGGACTTTTACCGCGAAACCCTGCCGCTCATCTCAAAAGAACTGGCGCACATGCACCCTGAGTTTGCCATGCAGACAAACCTCTGGCTGATGACCGATGAACTCGCAGAAATTCTTGCAGAATACCATATACCAATCGGTTCATCAATAGACGGACCTAAAGACCTTACAGATTATCAGCGCGGCGATAATTACTTTGAACGCTGCATGAAAGGATATGAAACGGCAAAAGCACACGGGCTTCTTGTCAGATTCATCTGCACATTTACCAACTCATCAGTACAGCGCAAAGAAGACATCATTGCCTTCTTCAAAGAACAGGGCTGGGTTATGAAACTTCATCCGGCACTTCCATCGCTGAAAGGCGACAACCCGAATGCATGGACTCTTGAACCGAAGGACTACGGAGAACTGCTTGTCTGGCTTTTAGATACTGCAATAGAAAATCCGCAGTTTGAAATTATGAACATCAACGACCTCTGCCGCTGTGTGTTTACCCACGCCGGTTCTGTCTGTACATACGCAGACTGCATGGGTTCAACATTCGCAGTAGGTCCTGACGGTGCAATTTATCCCTGCTACCGTTTCATAGGGATGCCGGAATGGGTTATGGGATATGTAAAGGATAAGCCGTCGCTTGAAACGCTGATGAAGAGTTCTGCAGGATGCCGCATGACTGCATTTAAGTCGGCAGTTGATTTCACCTGTGCGTCATGCCGCCATATTTCATACTGCCGCGGCGGATGTCCGTATAATGCTTTAGCCGGAACGAGCTGTGAAAACGGCGTTGACCCCCACTGCATTGCATATAAACGCATCTTTGATGAAATCTGCAGCAGAATGGAGCGTGAAATGTCTGAGCCTGAAAACCGTGCCGCGATAAGCCGGGTGTCACGGGTTAAGCG
>DALTWR010000037.1 GCA_029986975.1 Methanocorpusculum sp. | reverse complement strand
GATTTAATGGGTATGCGCCCCTTGATGATTGCATCCGGTCTGAACAAGGAAGTTGTTGTTCCGCATCTGGCGTTAGGGGAAAGGGCTGGCGGAGACCCGCGGGCTGAAGAAGATGCTGTACCGAATGCGAGACTTCTTTTTGAAAAAGGACGCTGGATTGGAGAATTTTTATCAAAGTCTCATGATATGTTAGTGCTTGGTGAATGTCTTCCGGGCGGTACTACAACTGCCCTTTGTGTGCTTCGTTCACTCGGCTATCAGGCGAAGGTCAGCAGCTGTCTTCCGACAAATCCGGTCAGCATCAAGGAAGAAATCGCAAACGCCGCAGTCGCTAAAGTAAAGGCAAAAGGTCTTACTGATGAAGACCCGTTAGGCATTGTTGCTGCTGTGGGGGACCCTATGATGCCGGTTGCTGCTGGTATTGCTGAAGGATTCCGCGGAAAACTCTTCCTCGCAGGAGGAACGCAGATGCTTGCTGTTTGTGCAGTTATTCGGGCATTAGGAAATGTTGTCCCTGATGTTGTGACAACAACGTATGTCTATAATGACTCTACTGCCACCTTCAAAGAGACTGCAGCGGCTGTCGGTGCTGATGCCTACTTTGTTGACCCTGAGTTTGACACGCTCGGTCACAGCGGAATTGCCCGCTACGCCGAAGGAGAAATCAAGGAAGGCTCAGGTGCCGGTGGTTCGATGTTTCTTGCAAGCATCTTAGGATTTGCGCCGGAAGAGATTCGTGCATCCATTCTTGAACACGTTTCCCGCTACTCAAAATAATTTCGATGGATAAACACTCCTTAATTAAGTCTCTTGAGGATGCGAAGTTCCGCTGCGAAGAGTGCGGGCTTTGCTGCAGCGGATGCAATAATGAGGTTATTGTAAGTCCTGATGAAGTGGATGCGTTATCTAAAGCTTCAGGTCTTTCCTTTGAAGAGATTGCAGAGCCGTATCCTGAATGGTTTGAGGAGAAAGGAGAACGCTTCACCCTTGCGTGGGTTTTGCGGCGCGGGACGGGTGGAAACTGTATGTTTCTGGAAAACAACCGCTGTACATATTATGCCTCACGTCCGCATCTCTGCAGGACGTATCCTTTCATGCTGAACAAGGATGAACTTATCATTTCAGAGTGTCCGGCGCTGGGGAAACACGATACCGCAGACGCAGAAAATCTTGCTGATGCACTTATAAACCGACAGAGGGCAGATGATGCTGAGGTTGAAGCAACGAAGCGGGAATACCAAAAACATAGTATTCTCTCCGGAGAAACAATAGTAATAGACAGTCGAGGAACGCATATCTGGAAAATATGACACAAATACATATCGTGGGAACTGCCCATGTCTCGGAAAAAAGCATACGCGAAGTTTTGGAAACGGTTGAGAGAGTCAACCCTGAAATAATAGCCATAGAACTTGACCCCGGACGTTATGCTGCATTAAAGCAGCAGATGAAAGAAGAAGATGAGGCAAAGAGGGCAGCAGAAGAAGCGCAGCAAGCTGCCGAATCGGCTGCTGAACTGTCTGCCGACTCTTCATCATTTGTAAGCACAGAAAATAGTGAATACGTTCAGTCTGCGGTAACCTCTGATGTTTCTGAAACGGCTTCTGCAGAGCCGCAGGTTCCGTTTGCGAAAGCTGAAAGCATTCCGGCGCAGGAGAAGAAAGCACCTGAGGTCAAAAAACTTTTGAGCGGCAACTTTGCGATAATGATTGTCCAGTGGCTTCTTGCGTATGTGCAGCGCAAAATCGGATTCAACGTAGGGGTTGAGCCCGGTGCTGAGATGAAGGCAGCCATTAGAATTGCCGAAGAACGGGGTATCAGACTTGCGTTAATAGACCGCGATATCAGCATTACCCTTACGAGATTCTGGAAGAGTATGCGCTTTACGGAGAAGTGTAAGCTTATCCATGCGCTGGTGTCTTCTGTTGCCGGAAAGGATGATGAGACTGATGCTATTGATGCGCAGACCGTTGATTCTCTGACGCAGGGTGATGTGTTGGAACAGGCGCTTGAGGAGTTTAAGAAGTTTTCTCCAAGCGGTTCGTATGCGTTAATTACTGAGCGTGATGCGTATCTTGCGCACGGAATTATCAATATCGAAAAAGCTCCGTTTGAAAATGCGGTTGTGGTCTGCGGTGCAGGACACGTTCCGGGAATTACGCGCTACCGTGAGCATCCGGAGACGCTTCCGCCTTTTGATTCGCTGAAAGGACTTCCGAAGAAGTATCCGTGGGGTAAGATTCTCGGTGTGCTTGTGATGGCGCTTGTTGTTATTACTATTGCCGCCATCGGGTTTTCCGGCGCTACAGATATGCTTGTCTGGGCGATTATTTTCTGGGTTTTGATTAACGGTGTTTTAGCAGGGATTGGAACGCTTGTTGCCCGCGGTCATCCGGCGTCAGCGGCGACTGCGGCAGGTCTTGCATGGATGACGTCGCTGAATCCGTTTTTAGCGTGCGGATGGTTTGCGGCGATTGTGGAGGCAAAGCTTCGCCCGCCGTCTGTTAAGGACTTTAAGCGGATTTCAAAGGCTGAAAGTATTAAGGAGATGTTTTCAGTTCCGCTTTTCAGGATTCTTCTCGTAGCAGCGCTTGCGAATGTGGGAAGTATTCTTGGTACGGTCTGCTTCTTTGTCTTTCTGACGCCTGTGTTAGGGGTTGATGTGGATATGATGAAGGAGATTTTAATTACCGGATTTAAGAATCTCTGGGGATTTATTATTAGTCCGTTTGTGCAGTGAGGAATTTGGATTCCTTCTTTTTTAACAGTCAGCAGTCTATTAATAAGTAGTTTATTAATATATACATCTGGTTTCTTCTTCCATTTCAAACCCCGCACCCGAAGACCTTACTATCTCAAAGCACCAATCAATATACACATGAGTGACGCAGCAATGGCCAAACGGGACGCAGGATTCCGTGCGGCAGACATGGTAAAAGACGGCATGGTCATAGGACTTGGAACAGGATCAACCGTCTTCTTCGCAATGGAACGCTTAGGCGAAAGAATCAAAACCGAAGGACTCAAAATCGCAGGAGTCCCCACCTCACACCAGACAGCACAGCGGGCTGAAGAGTACGGCATTCCCTTAACCACCTTATCCCTTCACCCCAAACTCGACTTAGCAATCGACGGAGCAGATCAGGTATCTCCTGAAAAATACCTCGTAAAAGGACGCGGCGCAGCCCTCCTCAGAGAAAAAATCGTAGCAGACGCTGCTGATAAATTCATCGTCGTAATCGACGAATCAAAATCTGTAACCGGCTTATCTGCCGCAATCCCCCTTGAAGTCTTACCGTTTGCTTACGGCAGTGTCTGCCGCAGACTCAAAGAACTCGGGGGAGACCCCGTCATGAGAAACGGCGTCAAAAAAGACGGACCCGTAATCTCAGATAACGGAAACTACATCTTTGACTGCGCATTCGGCAATATTACCGACCCGAAAGCACTCGAAGACGCCATAAACGCCATCCCCGGAATTCTTGAGTGCGGAATCTTTGCAAAACTCACCGCAAAAACAACCGTCATCATCGGAAAACCCTCAGCATGAAAAAAATAGCAGTACTCGCATCAGGCAGAGGGTCAAACTTCCTGGCAATCCTTGCGCACATCAACGCAGGAAAAATAAACGGACGCTGTATCGCGCTCATCACCGACAACAAAGACGCCCTCGCCGTAACTCGCGCGAAAAAAGAAGGAATACCTGTCATCATCCATCACTTCAAGGACTACCCGGACAAAGCCGCATACGAAGCCGACCTCTTAGCCTCCATGAAAGAAACCGGAGCAGACCTCTTCGTCTGCGCCGGATACATGCGAATCATCGGAAAAGAAATCGCCGAAGAGTTTGCAGGCCGCATGATGAACATCCATCCGGCACTTCTTCCGGCATTCCCCGGACTTCATTCCCAAAAACAGGCGCTTGACTACGGCGTAAAAGTTGCCGGATGCACGGTACACTTTGTCGATGCAGGACTTGACTCAGGACCAATTATAGTACAGAAGACAGTGCCTGTTCTTGACGATGACACAGAAGACAGTTTATCAGACAGAATTCTTGAGCAGGAGCATATCGCATTCTCAGAAGCCATCGCACTCTTCTGCGACGACAGGTTAAAAATAGCGGGGCGCAAAGTCATCATTCTCCCCAAAAATACATAACCTATCCCGCACCATTAAGTAAGGTATCATGGCAAAATACGAAAAAGGAGTGTCGGTAAAAGACATCTCCCGTGAACGCATCGGCATTCTCTTCTCCTTAGCAGAGGAAAATAAAGAGGATGCAAACCGTTCTGCCCGCTATGTCGAGCACGCCCGTGCAATATCTGCAAAGCAGCGTGTACGGCTGACGCAGAATCAGAAACGTTCCTTCTGCCGCAGCTGCGGCGCGTATTTTGTCCCCGGAAAAAATCTTACGGTGCGCGTCCTTCGCGGCAGAGTAATATATACCTGCAAAGAGTGCGGGAGAGTATATCGGATTCCGATAGGGAAAAGACAGGAATTATGACAAAGAATGATATGAGTTACATCCAGACACTGAAGCCGACCGTCTGGATTGGTAAAAACGGATTCAGTGAAGAGATTGCAGCAGAGCTTAAACATCAGCTCAAAGCCCGTGGGGTTGTTAAAGTAAAGTGGCTTGCATCAACTGACATGGATGCGCGTGAAGCAGCAGAACTTGCAAAGATGGTATCTGCAGAAATAATTGCCCTGCGCGGCAAAACAGCTGTCCTTGGCGCAAAGAACCGCAGCGCAGCACCTGCGCCGGAAAAACCGGTAAGAAAAACCGCCGCATCCCGCCGGGGTGAAATCCTTCGCCGGACACTTCTTACCAGAAAATAACTTTTTTTGCAAACTATCTTATCTGACAAAGTCCCATTTCTATGCATGAAAAAGGCAGTTGTTATTTTTGGTATTGCAGCAGTCCTGATTGCTGCAGTCTGCGCGGCAGGATGTGTTGCATCAGATCCTCTTGTGGGAGAATGGACAACAGATACTTCAAACAAGGCAGGTATAGACTGTACGTATAATGCAGACGGAACCGGCATGTGGAATATCCATTTAAGCACTATCAGCGCATCTGTCGAGATTACCTGGACAAAAGTCTCTGATGGAAAGTACACAATCTCTACTGATAATGAGTTGATATCTACCTTACGGTCTTTAATCCCCGGGGATGGAACTATGACGGTCACCTTCTCAGATGACAAAAAGACAGCAGTTATGAGCGGTGTTGAGTTTATCAGAAAAGCCTGATGACGATTTTTAGCAGATGCAGGAAATTATCTTTCTGCATCTAAAATTCCATATCTATTTTAGGCAATCTGTCGGCTCGTCTGGATAGTATTATATGTTTAGACAGCAAATCTGTTTACACTCGTGTTGAAATGGATACTTTGGTGTATGCCGGAGTCCTTTCAATGAGTCAAAGTGGAGAAAATTATCATGGCAGCAGCAAAGCCCCACATGAACCTTGCCGTTATCGGTCACATTGACCACGGTAAGTCTACTACTGTCGGACGTATCTTATTCGAGTCCGGTGTAGTCGCACAGCACGTTCTTGACGCATACAAGAAAGAAGCAGAATCCAAAGGTAAGGGAACTTTCGAGTTTGCCTGGGTAATGGACTCACTCAAGGAAGAACGTGAGCGCGGTATTACTATCGATATCGCACACAAGAAGTTCGAAACTCCGAAATACAATTTTACCGTCGTGGACTGCCCTGGTCACCGTGACTTCGTTAAGAACATGATTACTGGTGCATCCCAGGCTGATGCAGCAATTATCGTTGTTTCCGGAACTGAAGGTCCGATGGAACAGACTAAGGAACACGTTTTCTTATCCAAGACTCTTGGTATCAACCAGATTATCGTTGCTATCAACAAGATGGATGCAGTAAACTACTCCGAAGAGAAGTTCAACGAAGCAAAAGACAAGATGTCCAAGCTCATCGCATCTGTTGGATTCAAGCCGGCAGAGACTCCGTTCATCCCAATCTCTGCATTCGTTGGTGACAACATCAAGACCGCATCTGCAAACACCCCGTGGTACAAGGGAACTACTCTTCTTGCAGCACTCGACGACTTCAAGCAGCCGACTATCCCGACTGACAAAGCACTCAGACTCCCGATTCAGGATGTCTACACCATCTCTGGTGTCGGAACTGTCCCGGTAGGACGTGTCGAGACTGGTGTCATGAAGAAAGGAATGAAAGTCTCCTTCATGCCGGCAAACGTCGTTGGTGAAGTTAAGTCCATCGAAATGCACCACGAAGAATTCCCCGAAGCAATTCCGGGAGACAACGTTGGTTTCAACGTCCGTGGTATTGCCAAAAACGATGTCCGCCGCGGAGATGTCTGTGGTCCGGTCGAGAACCCGCCGACAGTTGCAGAAGAATTCACTGCACAGGTCGTTGTTCTTCAGCACCCGTCCGTTATCTCTGTCGGATACACTCCGGTCTTCCACTGCCACACTTCCCAGACTGCATGTGTCTTTGCAGAACTGAACAAGAAGCTCGACCCGAGATCCGGTCAGGTTAAGGAAGAGAACCCGGCATTCATCAAGGCAGGCGACGCAGCAATCTGTACTATCGCACCGACCCGCCCGCTCGTTATCGAGACTGCAAAAGAATTCCCGCAGCTTGGAAGATTCGCAGTTCGTGATATGGGTATGACCGTTGCAGCAGGACTTGTTCTCGCAATCAAAGCAAAGCAGATGAGATAATCTCATCATCACACGATTTTTTTGGGTGAGAAAAATGCAGAAAGCCAGAATACGCCTTACGGGGACAGATTATGAGAAAGTGGAGACGGTATGTACCCGTATCCGTGAGATTGCAGAGCGTACCGGTGTAAATATGGCTGGACCTATTCCGCTGCCGACCAAGAGACTTGTTGTACCAATCCGGAAATCCCCGGATGGAGAAGGTACTGCAACTTGGGATCGCTGGCAGATGAGAGTGCACAAGCGTTTAATTGACCTTGACGCAGATGAGCGCGCACTCAGACAGCTTATGCGGATTCAGGTTCCAAAAGATATCAGCATCGAGATTGTTCTCGAAAACTAAGCAGGTAAAAGGGGTTAACCCCCAAAACCCGGTTTTCGATTTTGTGTTTTTGTAAATTTTAAAAACTGTTGTTCTTTGTTCTCTCTTGCGGATTTTTCAGATAAGATTCAGCAGGACAAAAATTCCTGCGGCAATCAGTCCGCCGGATAATGTTGCAAGAAGATTTGTTCCGGCATTTCCAAAGAATCCTCTGTTCTCGAAAAGGGCGCCGATTAAACTGTCTATATTTGTGCCAAGAATTCCTGCGATACAGGCAGCAGCAGCTCCCCAGAGCGGAACAATTCCGAAAGCAAATCCGAGGGATGAAATAAAAATCGCGCCGGCCGCACAGGCAAGTTCTCCAGCAAGAGTTACCCCGCCGTTTTCTCCAGCCTTGCATGGTTTCATCGTTGTAATCATGCGCGGTTTTCCGCCGGCAACAACTCCTATC
>DALTWR010000036.1 GCA_029986975.1 Methanocorpusculum sp. | reverse complement strand
GCAGGCAGACTTACCGTCTGGACTGAAGCAGCTGTAAAGAAACTCGGGGAGGCATAAGCTATGACACTCGCACACCCGATTGTTACAGAAAAAGCAATGGTCCTCTTAGAAAATGTCAACCAGCTCTCTTTCATCGTTGAAAAGGAAGCAAGAAAGGAAGACATTAAAGCAGCAGTCGAAAAGACCTTTGGTAAGAAGATTGCAGCAATCAACACCATGATGACCACGAAAGGAACCAAGAAGGCAATTATTACCTTCGAGGAGAAGAACGCTGCTGAAGAGATTCTCTCTCAGCTGGGAATTGTGTAAGGTGAGATAATGGGACACAGAATTAGTACACAGGCCCGCGGAAAAGGCGGACCGACATATCGTGCACCGTCACACCAGTATAAAGCTGAACTGAAGCACTTTGGAACAGCTTCCAAGACTGTCACAGCAACCGTTGTTGACATCGAGCACGACCCGGCACGCCACACTCCGATTGCAGTTGTTTACATTGACGGCAAGAAAGAGTACGCCCTTGTTACCGAAGGTGTCGGAATTGGTCAGGAACTCTCCTGGGGTCCGGAAGCAAAACTTGCAAACGGAAACTCCCTGCGTTTAGCAGACATTCCGACCGGAGTTGCAGTCTGCAACATCGAAGGCAAGCCCGGTGACGGCGGAAAGTTCGTCCGTGCAAGCGGCGTTCAGGCAGTCATTATCGGAAAAGACGACGGTAAAGTCGGCATTAAGATGCCGTCTGGAAAACCCAAGTGGTTCAATGAGAACTGTCTTGCAACTATTGGTCTTGTCGCCGGCGGAGGACGCAGCGAGAAGCCGATCTTAAAGGCAGGTAAACAGTACCACAAGATGAAGAGCTCTGCAACCCGCTGGCCGAGAACACGCGGTGTTGCTATGAACGTTATCGACCACCCGTTCGGTGGCGGTGGACATCAGCACCCGGGTAAGCCGAAGACATGCGCCCGCGGAACTCCGGCTGGTAAGAAGGTCGGACATATTGCAGCCCGCAGAACCGGATGCCGGAGGTGAAGATAGATGGCAAAGAAAACTACTAAGAGAATGCCGAAACGGCGAGAAGAGTACACCTATCACGGTTACAACCTCGAAGCACTCAAGGCAATGTCTATGGAAGAGCTTCTTCCGATTATGCCGACAGGTGCACGCAGAAAGATTCTTCGCGGCTTTACCCGCGGCGAAGAGGATGTCCGCGCAAAGATTGCAGCAGGTGATGGTGTAAGAACTCATCTCCGTTCTATGATTATCCTTCCGGAAATGGTCGGCAAGAAGGTTGCTATCTACTCCGGTAAAGAGTTCGTTGAAGTTGAGCTTCCGGTTGAGGGAGTTTTCCACTACTTTGGAGAATTCGCATTAACCCGCAAGAGAGTTACCCACGGCAGCGCTGGTGTCGGTGCAACCCGGTCGAGTAAGTATGTCCCGCTGAAGTGATTGCAATGGCAAGAACAGGTTACAGTAACAATACGACCGGCGACAACATCGCCCGCGCAAAGGCAAACGAACTTAACTGCTCTCCGAAGCATGCTGTTGAGATTGCTCACCTCGTCCGCAATATGATGGCAGATGATGCTGTTGCATACCTCGAACAGGTCATTGACTTAAAGCGTGCAGTTCCGTTCCACCGCTATGCAAGAAACGTTGCCCACCAGAAGAGCTTAAACGGAAAGACCTTCGGAACCGCTGCCGGAAGATACCCGGTTAAAGCTGCCGCAGAGTACATCCGCTTAATCCGCTCCGCACAGAAGAACGCTGAATATGCAGGTCTTGCACCGGAAAAGATGGCAATTGTCCACGCCGCTGCAAACAAGGGACGCTGCATGAAAGCAATCTTCCCGAGAGCAATGGGCAGAGCAACTCCGAAACACAGAGACACTGTGAACGTTGAGATTATCCTCCGTGAGGTGGAGTAAGATGACGACTATCGAAAAGAAATTTGTCGCTGAAGGTGTCAGAAAAATCCGTGTTCAGAAATACCTGAACAAGGAACTGAAGCGCGCCGGATACGGCGGAATGGACATCGTCAGAACTCCGGTCGGAACCCAGGTTACTATCTTTGCAGAAAAGCCGGGTATCGTCATTGGTAAGGGCGGAAAGCTTGTCCGTCAGTTAACCACTGATCTGACCAATGTTTACGGCATCGAGTCTCCGCAGGTTGAAGTCCAGCAGGTTGCAAATCCGAGCTTAAACGCTCAGATTATGGCAGAACGCTTAGCAAACGCACTTGAGCGCGGCTGGTACTTCAGAAAGGCAGGAACTTCAGTTATCCGCCGTGTCATGGACTCCGGAGCACTCGGCTGTGAGGTTATCATTGCAGGTAAGCTCACCGGTGCACGTGCACGTGTCCAGAAGTTCGTCGAAGGATACATCAAGCACTCCGGTGAACCGGCAGAGTCCGTTGTTGAGACCGGATATGCAACCGCAGTCAAAAAACTCGGTATCATTGGTGTACAGGTAAAGATTGTCCCGCCGGGAGCAGTTCTTCCGGACCACTTCGAAGTTCGCGCTGATGCAAACCCTGCACCGGCAGAACAGGAAGTCTTCGATGACTTCGCAGCAGAATCTGAAGCGGAGGCACAGTAAATGGCAATCTTCAGAGCAAAAGAAATCGCCCAGTTTTCCAATGAGGAACTGATTGAAAACGAGGAGAAATTAAACCTCGAGTTAATTCAGAACTATGGAAAAGTCAGCGCCGGCGGTGCGCCGGAAAACCCCGGAAAGATCCGGGAAGTTCGCAGAACTATCGCACGTATCAAGACTGAACAGAGAAAGCGTCAGGCATAAGCACGTCATGATTACACCGCAGAATATCCTAAGACATGAGTTCATCGGTCTTTTGATGACTGTGGTGTCTTCACCGAACAAAACCGAAATCGGCATCTCCGGTCTCATCATCGATGAGACCAGGAATACCTTTTTGGTGAAAACGGACAGTGGTATTAAGACCTTGGAGAAACAATATAGATTACTCCGGGTTACCCTTCCGGATGGTGTGTCGGTGAATATTGACGGCTGTGTCCTCTTGCAATCTCCGTCACGCCGCGTTAGTATGCGCGTAAGATGAGGGTTAAAATGGCAAAAAATATCGGCTTAGATGTTGCAGCTCCTGAAAAAGAGTGCAACGATGTAAATTGTCCGTTCCACGGCAGTTTACCGGTACGCGGCCAGGTGATTACCGGTAAAGTCGTGAGCGAACGCATGCAGGGAACCGTTGTTGTTGAGCGGAACTTCCTTCACAAGGTCCAGAAATACGACCGTTATGAGAAGAGAAGCACCAAGATTCACGCACACATGGCTCCGTGCCTCGACGCAAAAATTGGCGACGAGGTTAAAATTGCAGAGTGCAGACCACTGAACAAGACAACCTCTTATGTCGTAGTTGAGGTGACTCGCAAATGAAAGGCTTAACTGCTAAGATTCCGCGTGCACTTCAGACCGGTTCTAAGATGGTTTGCGCAGACAACACGGGCGCACGTGTTGTCCAGATTGTGTCCGTCTTCGGATACCACGGTGTTAAAAACCGCCAGCCGAAGATGGGTATCGGAGACCTTGCAACAGTTTCTGTTAAGAAAGGTACTCCGGATATGAAGAGAAAACTTGTCCGGGCAGTTGTTGTTCGTCAGAAGAAGGAGTTCAGAAGACCGAACGGACTTCGTGTTTCCTTTGAAGAGAATGCAATGATTCTCTTAAACGAAAACGGCGACCCGCGTGGAACCGACATTAAAGGTCCGGTTGCACGTGAAGTTGCAGAACGCTTCCCGAAGGTAGGCTCTATGGCTACTATCATTATCTAAGGTGAGAAACATGGCACGTATTTCAAGCATTCAGCCGAGAAAGCAGCGCAAGTTCCGGTACAATGCACCTCTCCACATCAGAGGAGCATTCTTACACGCACCGCTTGCAGCAGATCTCCGCGAAAAGTATGGAAAGCGCAGTTTCCGTGTTGTCACCGGTGACACGGTCAAGGTTCTCCGCGGCGAGTTCGCAGGAACTGAAGGCGTTGTTGACAAAGTAGATGTCAAGAACTCCAAGGTCATTGTCCACGGCGTTTCTATTAAGAAGGCAAACGGCGAGGACGCACCCAGACCGATTGACCCGTCAAAGGTAATGATTACCAAACTGAACACTAAAGACTCCATTCGTATGGCACGTCTCGAGGTGAAGGCATGACCCGGACAAAACGTATGGCAGCACCCACTGAGTGGCAGCTTGCCAAGAAAGAAAAGAAGTATGTGGTAAGCGTTGCAGCAGGTCCGCACGACGGCTCAGCACTCCCGATTGGCGTCTGGCTCCGTGACCACATGCACTTCGCAGAAAACACGAAAGAAGCACGCAAGATTCTCCACGACCGTCAGGTTCTCTTAAACGGACACATTGTAACCGATGAGCACCTCGGTATTGATGTCTTTGACATCATCAGCTTCCCGAAGATTAACAAGCACTATGTTATCCTTGTTGATGCAAAGGGACGCCAGATTGAACAGGAGATTCCGGCAGAAGCAGCAGACAAGAGACTGGTAAAAGTTGCATCCAAGACCACCATTAAAGGCGGCAAGACGCAGATTAACTTATCCTGCGGTGCAAACTTCATCAGCGACTTCGCCTGCAAAGGTAAAGACACTCTTATCATCGGACTTACCGGTGAAGACCGCTTCAAGGTAATTGAGCACTTCCCGTATGCAGAAGGTGCACTTGCAATTATCATCGGCGGACAGCACACCACCAAAGTCGCAAAGATTGAAAAGATTGATGTCCAGAAGTCCTCTCTTCCGAACCGCGTTCTCTTAAAGGATGCAGCAGGAAATGAGATTGAGACCATCGAAGACTACATCTATGTCATCGGAAAAGACGAGTCTTACCTGAAGAACTGGGGTGTTGAAGCATGACTGACATGAAGACTCCCTATGTTGCAAAAGTTGTTGTGCACATGGGTGTCGGCGAAGCAGGTGAACGCCTGGTAAATGCCGAAAACATCATGTCTGCCCTGACTGAAGGCTCCAAGCCGCTTCGTTCGTATGCAAAGAACACACTTCCTGCATTCGGTATCCGCCGCGGTCAGCCGATTGGCTGCAAAGTAACTCTTCGCGGTGAGAAGGCACAGAACTTCCTCACTATGGCTCTGAAGACCTACTCTATCGAGCACGTCTTACACCAGCGCCAGTTTGATGCAACCGGAAACTTCGCATTCGGTATCGAAGAACACACCGACTTCCCGGGTCAGGCATATGATCCGAAGATTGGTATCTACGGTATGGATATCATGGTTGTCATCGAGAAGAAGGGAACCAGAACCGCACGCAGAAAAATTCAGCAGAAGAAGTTCAACACCAAACTTCATGTTACCCGCGAGGAATCCATGAAGTTCGTGACTGAAACCTACGGCATTGAGGTAGAGTAAAATGGCAGCAAAAGATAACGGCAAAGTCCAGCAGAAAAAGTTTGGCCGCGGTGCAAACGTGTGTCAGCTTTGCGGACGCAAGCAGGGACTTGTGCGCAGATACGGCATTTACCTCTGTCGTCAGTGCTTCCGCGAATGGGCACCCACCATGGGCTTTAAGAAGATGAACTAAGGAGACGATGGAAAATGACACAACAGAATCCAATCGCAGACGCAATGAGCGCCATTAAGAATGCCGGCGACACCGGTAAACTTAAAGTGACCGTTGAGCCGGCAAGCCGTCTCTTTGGAGATATGCTTAAAGTTATGCAGGAATATGAATACATCACTGAGTTCACCAAGATTGAAGATGGAAGAGGAGGTCAGTTCGAGATTTCCTTATCCGGTGCAATCAACAAATGCGGTGTAATTAACCCGCGTTTCTCAGTGAAAGTCGAGGACCTCGAGTCCTGGGAAACCAGATACCTTCCGGGTAAGGGATTCGGAATTATCATTCTGACCACTTCCAAGGGTGTCATGTCCCACGAACAGGCTCGTAAGCTCGGCGTCGGAGGAGAGCTTTTAGCTTACGTCTTCTAAGGAGTTGAAAAAAATGCATCAGGAAATTTTCGAGATTCCATCAGGCGTAACAATCACCCGGAACGGTGACAACTTTACCGTTAAGGGAGGCAAAGGCGAACTTGTCCGCAGAATGTACCACCCGATGATTACATTCACTCAGGAAAACGGACAGTTTGTTATCTCCACCGAATCAACCAGACGCAGTGTTCTTGCCTTAGTCGGAACCTACAAGGCACTCTTACACGTTATGAGCAAGGGTGTTACTGAAGGTTACGAGTACCACATGAAGATTGTCTTCAACCACTTCCCGATTCAGGCAAAGGTTGCAGGCAACAGATTTGAAATCGGCAACTTCTTAGGTGAGAAGCAGGCACGTTATGCACCGATTGTTGAGGGTGTCAAGGTAAAAGTCCAGGGTGACGAGGTTATCTTAACCGGTATCAACCGTGAGGCTATCGGAAACACCGCAGCAAACATTGAACAGGCATGCAAGGTCAGAAACAGAGACCCGCGTGTATTCCAGGACGGAATTTACATTACCAGCAGAGGTAACTAACATGGCATCTGAAATTAAGAGACTTCTTAGAGCCAGAACGGCAAAGAAGGCAACATTTAACCGTCAGTGCCTCCACTCCAAGGTTACCTTAAAGGACTCCTGGAGAGCACCGATGGGACTTCACTCCAAGCAGAGAAAAGACTATCTGGCAAAGGGCGAACACCCGGAGGCAGGATTCGGTTCCCCGAAGGCTGTCCGCGGCTTCCACCCGAGCGGATACCGCGAAGTCAGAGTCTTCACTGCTGCAGAACTTGAAGAAATCGACCCGGCAACTACTGCAGTCCGTATCGGAGGATCTGTCGGATTTGCAAAGCGTGCAGGAATTCAGGCAAAAGCCGCAGAACTCGGCATCAAAGTCTTAAATGCAAAAGAGCAGAAGCCCAAGGCAGTTAAAGCAGCGGCAGCAGCTCCGGCAGTTGAGGCAGCTAAAGAAGAAGCACCTGCAGCAGAGGAGGTGAAGAAGGATGACTAATCTTTCTGCACAGCGCAAACTCGCAGCAAAAATCTTAGACTGCGGTGAAAACCGTGTCTGGATTGACCCTGAAAAGGCAGCAGATGTTCAGAATGCAATGTCCCGCGAAGATGTACGCGGTCTTATTGAGTCCGGTGCAATCTCTACCCATCAGAAGAAGGGTATCTCCCGCGGACGTGTACGTGCACGTATGGCAAAACGCTCATACGGTCACGGCAAAGGTGCGGGTAAGAGAAGCGGAGCAAAGGGAGCACGCACACCGTCTAAGGAACAGTGGATTAAAAAGATTCGCGCACAGCGCCGTGAACTTCGTGCACAGCGTGACGCAGGAACTATTACTCCTACTGAGTACCGCGTTCTCTACAGAAGAGCAGCAGGCGGTCAGTTCCGTAACGTTGCTCACTTAAAGACTCAGATTGAGCTTGTTACTTCACGGAGGGACTAAACCATGGCAATTAATGGAAGATATTTCGTTCAGTTCAGAAGACGCCGGGAAGGCAAAACTGACTACTACCAGCGCCAGCG
>DALTWR010000252.1 GCA_029986975.1 Methanocorpusculum sp. | reverse complement strand
CACTTAAAGAGCAGCGGATACGGATTACTGTGAGTCTGAGTAAAGACAATAATCGGATTAATAATAAAGATAACAGCTGCCATTGTTGCAACAAGAACAGCAATTAATAATCCGTAGTCAACGAAGATACTAAGACCGCTCGTGCTGACCGCAGTAAAGACAAGACCGAGGATACCGAACGGGGCAAAGGAAATGACCCACTTGATAACAACGGAAACCATGTCCGCTACTTCTTTGATAAAGTTCTTAGTACTGTCACTTGATCTGCGGAATGCAAGACCAAAAATGACTGCCCAGAAAAGCAGTCCAAGGAAGTGACCGTTTACGACAGCCTGAACAGGGTTAGTGATGATGTTCGTTACCAGATTGCTAATCTCTTCAAAAAGAGTCGCAGGTCCGGTGAACTCTTCAGCGGCAACATCAGTTAACGGCAGACCAACCGGGAAGAAGTTAAACACAACTACCGCTGTTGCTGCTGCTGCAAGTGTTCCGATGATGTAGATAATCACAATGCGACCAATGGCTCCGCCGTTTGCTTTTCCGCGGGATAATGCAGAAATAACAAGAACGAAAACCAGAATCGGTGCAATGGCTTTTAAGGCACCGACGAAAAGGGTACCCAGAATACCGATTGCTTCGGCCTGGGGGATAAGAAGAGCAAGAATCGCACCAATCACGATACCACATGCGATACGCAGAACGAGATTGATGTCATTCCATTTCTGAATGATGTTCATACAATAAATATATTTCTATTAAACTAATATCAATGCATCGTTACTCTGACTCAGCAAAATAAAGTGAAGGGAGAAGTTACGGCTCTTCGTTTTCAATACACCAGACAAGAAATGACACCAAAGTACCTGCAGGTGTATCAACACCACGCGGACAGCGCATCAGAGAGCCGTCTTCTAAAACCGCTGCACGATAACAGAATCTCCAGTCAGGAGATAAGGCAACTGAACGGTCTTCATATGCGGCTGATGCAAGAAGCCGCGTCATAAAAACACCGTACTCCACATCCTCAATGATAACCTCTGAAGTGTAGCGCATCGTATACCAGCGAAGTTCGCTTAAAAGAGCCAACGCATTTGAAACAGTAGAAACAGGGATTTTCACCCCCCATTTCATATCCTTCGGATGATAGAACCGCAGAATGTTCCGGCTCGTTTCCGAGGTATAAAGTGTATCTGCGAGATTTACTCCCGGCTTTGCAATGCAGACAATATCCATTTCAGGTGTACATTATATCGGCAATACCATTTGCCTCTTCGTTTTTAATCTTGCGGACTGCTTCAAGGAACTCGGATTCGGTAATCTTTTTCTGATTATGCCGGATGGCAATCATTCCCGCTTCGCGGCAGACCGCTTCAATCTGGGAACCGTTGAATCCTTCGGTAATCGCTACAAGCTCATCGAAGTTAACCTTGGAAACTGCTTTTGCTTCGCGCATCTTTTTGGTGTGAATCTCAAAAATCTGCTTACGCGCTTCAGAATCAGGAGGCGGAATCTGCACCAGACGGTCAAAGCGCCCCGGACGCAGAAGAGC
>DALTWR010000035.1 GCA_029986975.1 Methanocorpusculum sp. | reverse complement strand
TCCTCATCGCCGGTGTTTATCAGCGCGTAAGATTCCCCTTTCGGGCAGTAATGACAAACGCCGGGCGCAAGGGTATCTTCTGTTCCATTGAATACGGCTTTTCCTTTTCCGGAGATTATGAAACAGACTTCATAGTTTGTTTCGTGTGTGTGCATTCCAATAGATGAGTCTGGATGAATACAGACCCGCATGATTTTTCCGGATGAATCGATATGCGCTGCAGTGATGATAGAGCCGTCTCCGCCTTTGAAATTCGGGATGATGGTCTGTTCAAGAGAGTCAAAATCAATTATCATATCTACATATTTGTTCTTTGAGGTATCAAGGATTACGGGCGGAATAAATTGAGATGCCGGAAACGATTTTACTTCAGCAGATACTTACCCGCCTCTTTTCTGCTCAGCGGACTTAATTTATTCTCATACCTCGTAAGAAACTCAGTCACCCACACGGGATTTGATTTTGCATAATCCCGAAGAGCACACCCTATGGCTTTGTTTACAAAAAACTCGCTGCTTCCAAGCGAGTTTTTGATAGTCTCTTCAAGGACTTCTGCGTCTGTTTTATCCTTCAGCGACATCTGATGCTGAATTGCAGCACGCTTCAGCCAGATGTTTTCATCCTGTGACCAGGAAATCATCAGCGTCTTTACCCGCTCATCTCTGAGACTTACATCTCCTATTACTTTGCAGAGCAAATCAACGGTATCCCACCATGATTTTATGGTGATATATCTTTTAATCCGTATGAGATCGCCGTAGGTCACATACTTTTTCATCGACGGAAGATAGTCGTAAACAAGATACTGAAACTCGCGGTGATCGTCTGCATAACACTCGCCGAGAAACGCCCAGTCAATTACTTTCTGCTTCTTTTCCGCCTTGATGAACTCATTATAGAGTTCTTTTCTGATTGGCGCTGTAATACCGTAGAACAGAAACTGATTTTTCATATAGGCAGCCATCGACGATGCGGCGCTGCGGTCTGCATGCTGTTCAAAAAGAGATTTGATATATGAGTATTTGTCAGTCATTCTTAGATGAACTTACTCATACTCAATAGTTGCCGGCGGTTTACTCGTAATATCGTACAGCACCCGATTTACGTGCCGTACTTCATTAATGATTCTGTTGGAAATCTTCTCCAAAACCGGGAACGGAATCTGCGCCCAGTCTGCAGTCATAAAGTCAGTCGTCTCAACCGCACGAAGAGCAACCGCGTGATCATACGTTCTGCCGTCTCCATAACGCCTACGCTTCTCATGTTCGTAAGCGCTGCAAAGTACTGGTTAATCTTACGGTCAAGACCTGCGTTTGCAATCTCCTCGCGGAAAATCGCATCAGCGTCACGGAGAATGTCAAGTTTTTCCTTCGTCAAATCGCCTATGACGCGGATAGCAAGCCCCGGTCCCGGGAACGGCTGACGCCATACCAGATAATCAGGAATTCCTAACTCAGTACCCGCCTTTCTTACCTCATCTTTGAAGAGAACACGAAGCGGCTCGACAAGTTCTTTAAAGTCCACATGTTCCGGAAGACCGCCGACATTGTGATGGCTCTTAATAACTGCTGCGTTTCCCGGACCTGACTCGATTACATCAGGATAAATGGTACCCTGTACAAGGAAATCTACTGCGCCAATCTTTTTTGCCTCTTCCTCGAAGACACGAATAAACTCTTCGCCGATGATTTTACGCTTGCGTTCAGGGTCAGTGACGCCTGCAAGCTTGGTTAAGAACCGCTCTTCCGCATTGACGCGGACGAGATTGATGTCGAACTGTTTTCTAAAGACCTCTTCAACCTCGTCACCTTCGTTCTTACGCAAAAGTCCGTGGTCAACAAAGATACAGGTCAGCTGTTTTCCAACCGCCTTATGCACCAGAACAGCGGCAACGGATGAATCAACGCCGCCGGATAACGCGCAGAGGACTTTTTTATCGCCGATTTTTGCACGGAGCTTTTCAACCGTATCTTCAACAAATGAAGACATCTTCCACTCACCTTTGCAGCCGCAGACGTTTGTTAAGAAGTTTGCAATCATCTTCGAGCCTTCAGGCGTGTGCATAACCTCAGGATGGAACTGAACACAGTAAATCTTCCGTGCCGGATTTTCCATCGCGGCAACCGGACATACGGCACTTTCTGCTGAGATGACAAAACCCTCCGGAAGTTTTGTAATCTGGTCGCCGTGACTCATCCAGCAAAGCGTTTCTTTCGGAACTCCCGCGAAGAGAAGAGACTCACCCACGGTGATTTCTGTTCTGCCGAACTCACGTTTTTGAGCAGGAGAAACAGTGCCTCCAAGCGTATATGCCGTGTACTGTGCGCCGTAGCAGATACCAAGAACCGGGAGTCCGAGGTCAAAAAGACCTTCGGCCGCTTTCGGTGCGCCTTCAGCGTAAACACTTGCAGGTCCTCCGGTAAATATGATGCCGCAATAGTTTCCGCGTTTGATTTCATCAAGGGACACCGTACAGGGTTTAACCTCGCAGAAGACATTTGCCTCACGGACACGCCGGGCGATTAACTGGTTGTACTGTCCGCCGAAATCAAGGACTAAGACCGATTCCATTACTCTTTCCTCTTGGTATCGCGGCACGCTGCAACAAATCCGACAAACGGCGCCGAAGGCTTAGTCGGGCGTGAACGGAACTCGGGGTGATACTGAGTTGCAACGAAGAATGGATGATCTCCCAGTTCAAGTGCTTCCATACGGCGTCCGTTTCTGCCGACGAACTTGAGTCCTTTTGCCTCGATTTCATCGATGTACTTCGGGTTAACCTCATATCTGTGGCGGTGACGCTCGGTAATTTCTGTTTTGCCGTAGAGTTCTGCAAGTTTAGAACCGGCTGCAAGAGAGACGGCACAGTCGCCAAGACGCATCGTGCCGCCTAACTCTTCGACGCCTTCCTGTTCGGGTAAAATAGCAATCGCAGGAGTTCCTTCGCCCATCTCTTCGCTTGTTGCATCAGCGTATCCGACAACATGGCGCATAAACTCAATCACCGATAACTGGAATCCGAGACAGAGACCTAAAAGCGGCTTTTTATTTTCACGTGCGAATTTAATCGCGGAAATCATGCCCTCGATTCCGCGGTTTCCAAATCCGCCCGGAATTAAGATGCCGTCAAGGTCGCGGAGTTCTTCTTCGGCATAGGTTTCAGCGTCAATCCAGTGGATATCAACTTCCGTTGAAAGACTGCGTCCTGCGTGCTTTAATGCCTCTTTGATGGAGATATAGACATCATCAACACCGTATTTGGTGATGATACCGACAGATACACGGTTTGTGTATTCTTTGGCGACAATAGAGTACCAGGTGTTGTCCGGCTCACGCGGGTCGAGTTTTAAGAGCTTTAAAAGAACTGCTGCAAGACCGTCTTTTTCCAGTTCGAGCGGAACAAGGTAGGTATCCGGCGCAGTTCTTGCACTAATGACAGCATTTACATCGACATCACAGAAGGAGGAGATTTTACGTTTGGTCGATGGAGATATGGGATATGCGCTGCGCCCGACAATAACATCAGCTTCAAGACCTAACTCGCGAAGGGCTTTGATAGAGTGCTGAGTTGGTTTTGTTTTAAGATCGCCCATTGTATCTGCCGGAAGAAGTGTAACATGTACGAGTGCGAAGTCGCCGTTTCCGTATTCCCAGTGCATCTGACGGACAGCCTCTAAGAAGGGCATGCTTTCAATATCGCCCACCGTGCCGCCGACTTCTACGATACAGATTTCTGCATGGTTTCCTTCAGCATCAGTCCATGTTTCTGCTGCGTGACGGATTCTGTCTTTGATTTCGTTGGTAATATGCGGAATAATCTGTACCGTGCCGCCTAAATAGTCGCCGCGGCGTTCTTTGTGGATGACTGACTGATAGATTTTACCGGTTGTAAGGTTATGGTCAGAGGTGAGTTCGATGTCTAAGAAACGCTCGTAGTTTCCTAAATCAAGGTCAGTTTCGCCGCCGTCTTTTAAGACGAAGACCTCGCCGTGCTGAGCCGGATTCATCAGTCCTGCATCGATATTTAAGTACGGGTCAATTTTAACGCTTGTGACATGATATCCTCTGTTTTTGAGGATACGGCCTATGGATGCAGCAGTAATACCTTTTCCAAGACCGCTCATGACACCTCCTGTTACTACTACATATTTCATTTTCAAATCTCCTCTTTAAGAGTAGGGTAATATTGGTTCGATACAGTATTAAGTGTGAGTGTTTTATCGTGAGATTGACCGTGCGTCTTCATCCATGCCGCATACAAAACAGAGTCTATATATATTCTACATGATAAATAATGTACAATTATCTGTCGGACGCGACGGATGAACGCTATCAATAGGAGAATATTGTGACAGCAAAATCGACGCACATGCTATCCGAGGCTGACGGATACAGCCTTCTTCGGAAATATAATGTTCCGGCTCCGGTCTTTGAAATCGTACAGGATGAGGATTCAGCTGCAGCAGCCGCAGCGAAAATCGGATATCCTGTAGTAATGAAAATTGTCTCCCCCCAGATCATTCACAAGAGTGATGCAGGAGGCGTTGTTGTAGGCGTCGCCGATGATACTGAGGCAAAGGCAGCTTTCAATAAGATTATCACATCCGTAAAAGCCTACAACCCTGATGCAGAAATCCGCGGCATCATCGTTGAAGAGATGGCCAAAAAGGGCTTGGAGATTCTCATCGGCGGAAAAATCGACCCGACCTTCGGCCGTGTTATCACCTTCGGAATGGGGGGAACCATGGTCGAGTATCACCGCGATGTTGCTATCCGTCTTCTTCCGGCATCCGACCTTGAGCTTCGCTCTCTTATTCACTCGGTTAAAGGATACCAGTTAATCAGGGGATACCGCGGCGACGCACCCAAAGACGAGGAGTTCTTATTCCAGACATTAAAGAACGCCTGCCACTTCTTTGAAACGAATGAAAACGTTGTCGAGTTCGATATCAACCCGCTTCTTCTTTACGAAAAAGGAGGTTCTGCAGTCGATGCCCGTGTCATCATTCAGGATGAACCGGTTGTTATGCCGGCACACTATGACCCCGAAAAGATTGTTCCGCTCGACTACTACAAGCCGTCAGCAGTCGCTGTTATCGGGGCGTCTGACGATAAAACCAAGATGGGCTATGCAGCGTTCCGTAATCTCCTTCAGTTCCCCGGAGACCTCTATCCGGTAAACAATAAGCGCGAAGAAATTCAGGGTAAGAAGTGCTATCCGAATATCGGTGCAATCAAAGGACCTGTTGATATGGCTGTTATCACTGTTCCTGCTAAATTTGTTCCGGGCGTCATCGAGGAATGCGGTCAGAAAGGCGTGAAGATGGCTGTTATCATCACTGCCGGCTTTAAGGAGATGAACGAGGAAGGCCGTGCCCTTGAGATGAAAGTCGTCGAGATTGCGAAAAAATACGGCGTCAGAATTGTAGGTCCTAACTGCCTTGGGTTAATTCTTCCACCGTATAAACTTGATACGACTTATGTTGCAGCATCTCCTCTTCCGGGCGATGTCGCCTTTATCTCTCAATCCGGTGCTATGGCAAATGCAGTTGTCGGTATTTCTCTTACGAAAGGTTCCGAGTTCGGATTCTCTGAGGTCGTTTCCGTCGGAAACCAGTGCGACCTTGACTTCATGGACTACATAAGTTATGCTGCCCGCGACCCGTACACGAAGTCGATTGTTCTCTACATCGAAGAGATTAAAAACGGTGTCGCCTTCATGGAGATGGCAAAGGAGATTACCAAGACCAAGCCGATTATTGCAATCAAGGCAGGTTCATCCCGCAGAGGTCAGGCAGCAGCGGCCTCTCATACCGGTTCTTTATCCGGCGCGTTCGAGGTTTATATGGAGGCATTCAGAAAGTGCGGCGTAATTCCGGTTACAACCGTTCAGGAAGCATTCCAGTGCGCAAAACTCATGTCCGCTCTTAAAAAGCCGCTCTATGGTAAAAGAGCTGTTGTTATCACCAACGCAGGCGGGTTCGCCGTTCTTTCCAACGACTACGCCGAGAGATGGGGTATTAACATTGTTGATATTCCGCAGAATCTCATTGAAGAGATGGATACCTTCCTTCCTGAGTTCTGGAACAGAAATAACCCGGTCGATCTGTTAGGCGATGCAGATGAGGCGCGTTTCCGCGGCGTTCTTGATGTACTTACCCGTAAAGAAAATGAGACACTCTGGGATATCGGTATTATCATTACGTTCCCGAACAAAGTCTTATCGCCTGGGCAGGTCGGAAGCGTCTTAATCGTCTATCAGAAGAAGAGCCAGAATCTGATTGTCGGATGCTTTATCGGCGGAGATTCTCTGCAGCCGGGAATCGACCTCTGCCGCGCAAATGAGATTCCGGTCTTTGACGAGCTTGAGTTCCTGTACAGAGCACTTGGTCTGATGACGAAAAATATTATCAGACCGGAAGACTAAGAATCTGACATATTCTCCTTTTTTTTCCGTATGAAACCTTTCGTTCACAGATTTTTATCATCCCTTCCTGTTCCATTCTGCGGCGTGATGCTTTCTTTCGCCTGTCTTGGTCTGCTGGTTCCCAATTTATTTGGTTATACAGCGTTTCCTGAGATTGGCGCAGTGCTTCATATCATCTGCGGCTGTATTGCAGCTCTTATCTGGGTATTGTTTATTGCAAAGTGTATCGTGTGTTTCCCGCAGATTAAAGCCGCGCTGAAAAATCCTGTGGCAGCGTCGGTTTCAGGTACGTTTTGTATGAGCACTATGATGCTCGCCGTTTATCTGCAGGAGCTTATCGGCGAACCTGCAGTTATCTTATGGGTGTTTGGAATTATACTGCACATTGCACTTATTGTTATGTTCTCGGTGCGGTTTCTGTATCCTTTTTCACTGCAGAACGTTTATCCGAGCTGGCTTGTGGTCTATGTGGGTATTCTTGTCGCATCGATTACGTCTCCCTTTTTCTCACTGGAGTTTGTCGGTCAGATTATTTTCTGGTTCGGTCTGGTCTGCTGTGTTTTATTAGCGCCGGTTCTTCTAATCCGGCAGTTCAGATATCCGCTTTCCGATGGTCTTAAGCCCTTAATCTGTATCTTTGCAGCGCCTGTTTCGATTCTTGCTGCATCGTATGTTCAGGCGTTTGATGCAGATGTGCGTATTACGTTTGGTTTTCTCGCTGTTGAACTGGTGATTCTTGTCTATATCTGCGTTCTTCTTCCAAAGCTTCTGCGGCTTTCTTTTGCACCGAGCCATGCGGCATTTACGTTTCCGTTCCATGTAACTGCGTCTGCGTTTCTTTTCGGAATCGGGGTTCTTATCAAAGGCGGTTTCCCGCCGGAGCTTATCTGGATTGCTGCTTTGATGATTATTGCTGTATCGGTGATTCTGGTTTATGTGACGATAGAGTTTGCAGCGATGATGAAAAAAGAAGTATGGGGATGAATTGATTAGATTATTTTGGTCTTATCTCTCATCATCCTCATCTGCATCCCGCATCTCTTCAGCCAACTCATAGACCGCATCCTCAAAATCGCAGTCCAGAGAATCCTCATCATACGAGGTATAATCGATAA
>DALTWR010000034.1 GCA_029986975.1 Methanocorpusculum sp. | reverse complement strand
AATACACCTAATAATCAAGTGAAATCCAAGCAGACTTCACACTAAATGCCGAAGAGCCATTATACTCGGAGATTTTCAGAACTGAAGTCACGGCTTGGTGCGATTACGCCGAAGATGCTTTCTGAACGCCTGACTGAACTTGAAGCAGAAGGAATTATTTCAAAGAGAGCTGATGCTTCGGTTATTCCGATTAAAACCGAGTACACGCTGACAGAAAGCGGGATTGAACTGATAGAAGTTATTCGCGGAATCAAATACTGGGCGCTGAAATGGAAAATAGATAATATTCCCTGTGGAAGTCTGGAGTGTAAAAATTGCAAACTCTAATCTTAAATCCCTTAAAACGTGTAATTAATGCCCTCTCCAAACCCCTCAAAACGTGTAATTAATATCCTATGAAGACAATACACTAATATTACAAGAGACAATAATGTATCGGAAATATATTGATAATCTTGAAAACTGGCTGAATAAAGAGAATAGAAAGCCGCTCATGGTGTGGGGTGCACGTCAGGTCGGAAAAACCTATCTCATAAAGCATCTTTTTGCAGAGAAATATTTTAAACGGAAATACATCTATATTGACTGCAGAACAGATTATCGGTTTACTGAGTATTGCACATCTCATCTCAACGCATCAGAGATTATCAGTTACCTCTCACTTGAACACAATAAAAAGATAGATTCATCAACACTTCTTATCTTTGATGAAGCACAGGAATGTCTGCCGATAATAACGCTGATGAAATATTTCTGTCAGGAGTATCGTGAGATTCCGGTTATAGTAACCGGTTCAATGGTCAGAATTAAAATTCAGAGGAGCATTCGTAAACGCGGCAGCGGAACAAAGGCAGAATTTCTTTTCCCTGTTGGAAACATTAATCAGCTTACCATCTATCCCATGACGTTTGATGAGTTTCTGCTTAATAAAAATCAGGTCCTGTATGATACAATAGTGTCTGCCTATCAGAAAAAAACAGCTCTGGAAAAAGAAGTACATACATTGGCTCTTGATGCATTCTATGAATATCTGATGATAGGCGGAATGCCGGAAGCAGTAGATACCTACCTGAAAACAAAGAGCAGATTCGAGGCACAAAGTGTTCTAAAAGATTTGTATGACAACTATCTTGCCGACATGGAACTGTATCAGGCAAGTCCGGAAGCAGTTGTTCGTGCGAAAAAAATCTTTGAAAATATTTACGTTCAGCTGAACAAAGAGTCAAAGAATTTTAAGTGTACTGATATTGAATCGGGCGCACGATATCGTGATCTTCAAAATCCTATTGACTGGCTGACACTCGCTTTTGTCGTGGAAAAATCGAGTCTGATAAAAGAACATGTAACAACACCGCTCCTGGAAAGCCCGGAATCTATTTTCAGACTGTATCTGAGTGATGTCGGGATGTTTTCATATCAGAGCGGAATTAATGCGACATCATTTATAACAAAAGACGGAAGAAATACCTTATCAGGTATTTTTTATGAAAACTATGCCGCAAATGAACTCTCAGCACACGGCATCAGGCTCTTTTACTGGAAAGGAAAAGGAAGTGCAGAGTTTGAGTTTGTGGTTGATTCTAATTCAGAAATCATTCCGATTGATGTGAAGAAAAGACGCGGTAAAATGAATTCCCTTGAAAAATTCAGAATGCACAACTCATTTACCTATGCTGTCAAGGTATCTGCAGATAATTTTGGATATGATGCAGAGACACAGATTCTAACAGTGCCGTTTTATATGTTCTTCCTCGCTGCTGATGATTTGGCAAAAGGTATTCGTCTTACAGAACCGCGCCTTCTTCCGTAATAATCATATCCATCCGCACATCATACTCTTCAGCCGGAACAGAAGAAACTTCCTGACAGGCGTATGCCAGCCCGATTTTTTTCACGTGCGGATTCGCCGCTAAAAATCGGTCATAATACCCTGCGCCGTAGCCAAGCCGATTTCCTTTACGGTCGAATCCGACCATCGGCAGAATCACACATTCGATATCCTTCGGTGAAATTGGTATCTCAGCAGATACCGGTTCCGGAACATTGAATGTTGAGATTTCCAAATCAGAAATACTCGTGAGCCGCGATAGCCTCAATGTATGTGTCTCCTTTTCGATGATAGGAACAGCTACCGTTTTTCCAGCATCAATCATCCTGCTGATGTAGGAAAGTGTCTCAACCTCCGGCTCTTTTGCAGCGTATGCGAGAATCACCGAAAATCCGCTTGTCTCGCGAATGAGACACTCTACAATACGTTCGCTTTTCTCTTTCCGTTTTTCAGCGGATAAGGCAAACCGCCGCTCTTTTAGTTCGATACGCAGAGATGTTTTATCCATACTCGTTTAATTCATCTCAAGGAATCTTCCAAACTTTGGAACAAAGTCTTTCTTACGGGATACAACGCCTTCGAGATGGAGCGGCGAATCCCAGTGAAGCGCGGTGCAAAGCGCTTTATCTGCAGAAACGGCGAACATGTCCGAACCCATATCCGAAACACTGGTATAGAGTGCAACATAGATATCAAGCCCTTGAGATGCCGCCAGTTTTTCTTTGAGCGCTGCATAGATTTCATCACGGTGCGATGCTGCATACTCGTATGACGGAGTTAAAATCTGGGCAATGATAACCCGCTTTGATGCAAGGGTGAACTCTTTTGTATCGCGTTCGAGCAGTTCACTCTGAGAAACGCCTGCAAGAGACATACCTTCATTGATTAACTCGCTGCTGTATGAGGCTACATCAACGCCTGCGATTTCAGCGAGTTTTGCCGCGTTTTCTCTGTCGGCAGCTGATGTAGTTGACATCTTCAATCCGAGCGTATCAGAAAGGATTCCGGAAAGCAAAACGCCCGCGGTTGTTTTATCCGGTATAATGCCTGCTTCAAAGAAGCGGCGGGCAATGATAGTAGATGTTGAACCGACCGGCTCCATCGTAAAGCGAATCGGTTTTAAGGTTGACATTGCACCTAAACGGTGGTGGTCAATGATTTCAATGACGTCAGCTGATTCGATTCCTTCAACTGCCTGGCTGTATTCGTTGTGGTCAAGAAGGATAACAGATTTTGCGGCATCATCCATCAGAGAGTTACGGGACACGGTGCCTAAGAGTTTTCCCTCGTCATCGATTACGCAGGCTGTTCTGTAACGTGTGGTTGAGACGATTTGTTTGACGTAATCGACGGTGTCTTCCATTCTCACGGTTGGAACGTCCGTTGCCATCATGGTTCTCGCCGGAAGCGTTAAGTGAATCATTTTTGCAGTACCGAATGCATCTGCATCAGTTCCTATCAGGGTAACGCCTTTTTCTTTTGCGGCTGCGATTACTCTTTCGCCTATGGGCGCTGAGTCAGCGATGATAAGCGCTGCAATGCCTGCAGATATTAAGGTAAGCTGTGTCGGCTCGTCGTCTCCTACAACTGCGATATCTTTACTGGTGATGCGTGAGAGGATTACGTGAAGTGCATCGATGGAGATATAGACGGTTCCTTTCAGGGTTTCCTGCGATTTAACAAAGACTTTGCCGTGCAGAATCCGCGCGAGGTTATCAACTTCGATAGGAGATACCGATAAGGTTTCCATTTTTGTGTTGGAAACATACGCACGTGCTAAACCGTATTCTGAGATGATTCCTAACAGTTTTCCGTCATCATCAGTGATTGGCAGGTTTCGCAGGTCGTTTTTATCCATCAGTTCAATGACATCAAACGCGGGCGTTGAATGAAGGGCGCGTTCAGTGTGGGTATTTTTCAGATCCTGTACGGACGGCTCAACATTGGGGATGAAGACGGGTTCTTCTGCGCCGAACTTCTGCAGGGCGTAGGCTGATTCTGCGTTTATTTTTCCGCAAACGGCCGGGACATATGTGTTTCCGCCGTTTCTGTTCAAAAATGCAGCATACCCTACAGCGCTGCAGACTGAATCTGTGTCCGGGTGTTTATGTCCTAAAATATAGACGGTATTCATATTGTGTTCCTCTCTAAGTGAGTGTATGTATGGGTTTTATGGAGAGATAAGGGTTTGTGGAAACGCCGCCCTCACTCTATAATTGATATACAATAACAGCGAATCATGCTTAAGCAAATGGATTCATCAGCCGCGGCTCTTCTTATCATCTCAGCTCTTACCTGTGCAGCGATGATTTGCGCCATCATCATAAAACCGAAGGTCAGATTCGGGCGCGTTACCCTTAATACCTACTGGATGGTAACTATTGCCGGAGCCGCTGTTATCCTTTTTTCCGGACTGATAAATCCGGCATCGCTTATCGAAGGACTTACCGCTGACTCTGCCATAAACCCGATAAAGATTCTTGTTCTGTTCTTTGCGATGTCATTTTTGTCGCTGTTCTTAGATGAAATATCATTCTTCCGCTATCTTGCACAGATGACCGTAAAGTTTGCCGGCGCTTCGCAGATAAAACTCTTTCTTACACTCTACGCTGTAATATCCATCCTTACTGTCTTTACCTCGAACGATGTCATCATCTTAACCTTTACGCCGTTTATCTGCTACTTTGCAAAGTATGCCGGGATTAATCCAATCCCGTATGTATTAGCTGAGTTCGCCGCGGCAAATACATGGAGTATGGCGCTTGTAATAGGAAACCCGACAAACATCTATCTTGCATCCATGTACTCGGTAGGCTTTGCAGAGTACGCATCTGTGATGATTTTACCAGCACTCGTATCAGCCGCTGCTGCGTTTCTGATTCTTTTCCTCATCTTTAGAAAAACCTTGTCCGCACCGCTTAAACCGCTCGATGAAAAAGAAACGGCAGTTCTTTTATCAGATAAGCCGGCGCTTATCATCGGTCTGATTCATTTACTTGGATGCACCATTCTTCTCGCTGTATCTTCCTTTATCGGTCTTGATATGTGGCTCATATCTCTTGCCGCGGCGGCAAGTCTTGCAGTATTCATTTTTATTCTGTCTCTCGTCCGAAGAAAAAGACCTCATGAACTTGCATCCGCGGCGAAACGTGTACCCTGGCAGTTTGTACCGTTTGTCATCTCGATGTTTACCATCGTACTCGCCTTATCAGAATGCGGCATCACTGAGTCACTCGCAGAACTATTATCCGCCGGAGATGCGGTCTTTACCTACGGTGCTGCCTCGTTTATTTCAGCGAACCTCATCAACAATATTCCGATGAGCGTGCTGTTTGCCTTCGTTATTCAAAGCGCTCCGGCAGCGTCTCTGATGCCGTCACTCTATGCGTCTGTTGCCGGCTCAAATCTTTGTGCAATTTTAACGCCGCTTGGAGCATTAGCGGGTATTATGTGGATGGGAATTCTGCGCGATACGGGCGTAAAGTTTTCCTATCTTTCGTTTGTGAAGTACGGGATTTTAATTGCCGTCCCTGCTCTTCTTGCGGCTCTTTGTATAATCAGACTGATGGTTTGAAATCTCTTCTACCTGCTGATTTATATTATTAGAGACCGAATTATAACTAAATGCATCCATACACAGAACAGATAACTAAAGTCGGCGCATACGCGAATAATACATTTGTAACGCTCGGCATAGAGCCGGTTTCCTACGGCAATTCGTCCGCGGTTTTGAAGATGGAAGTAACCGAAAAACTGCACAACGGTGCAGGCGTTCTGCAGGGCGGATTCTATACCATATTAGGCGACGAAGCGATTGCTCTGGCGATTCACGCAGAACTATCTGAGACGGAAAACGCTGCTACTATCTCTGAGACGACTGAGTTTTTGAAAAGCGTTAAAGAAGGCGTTGTCTATGCGGTTGCCCGTATCACAAAGAAAGGAAGACGGGTAATCTTTGCAGAGGCTGAAGTGCGTGAAGGCTCAACCGATGGCCGTATTCTTTCGCGGACAACTGCATCATATCTGGTGATGTAAAGCCATACGATACCAGATACGAAATGACAGAAGAGTTTCCGGTCAGAATGTACGCTTTAGACATATCTTCGTTAGCTGATGCTGACTTGTATGCAAAAGCCTATGCAGCAGTATCTGACGAGCGAAAGGCAAAGACTGACCGGTTTGTGTTTCCGGAAGGAAAATACCGCTCGTTAGGTGTTGAGCTTCTTCTGCGGTTTGGTCTTTCGGATTTGAGTGTTGATTCAAAGAATCTGAAACTTGGATACGGTGCGATGAAAAAACCGTACCTCATCGATTATCCGGAGATTCAGTTTAATCAGTCTCATTCGGGAACATATGCAATGTGTGCGTTCTCGAAAACAGCTGTCGGATGCGATGTTGAAAAGATGTCGAGGTGCGACCTTGCTGTTGCAAGACGGTTCTTTTTCGCAGGTGAGTATGAGTCTATTCTTGCCCGAAAGACGCCTGATGAGCAGAAGACGCAGTTCTTCCGGCTCTGGACGATGAAGGAGAGTTTTATGAAGGCAACAGGTCTGGGGCTTTCTTTGGGACTTAAGAATTTCGAGATTTTCCCGGACGGTGATGTGATTTCAGTAAAGCAGACAGTGGATTCCAACGAGTGGCATTTCCATGAGTATTCGTTTGATGATGAGTACGCATGTACGGCCTGTGGTCTTTCCGATTCGTTTGAAAAAGAGGTGCGGGTTGTTTCGATTAAGGATGTTGTTGAACGGGTCGGGGTGTATTAATTTGCTTGAATAAATTTTTTTGCGAATCAATACGGGTTTAAGTTTTTATGGTGTGGTGAAAATCACACTCTATTTCTCATCGATGATTTTCCAATACCCGCTTTTATTAGAACCAACTCTTTCAATATATTCATTTTCTTTAAGGTATCTGATATTTTTGTATACGGTACTGTTGCTGATTTTAAGTTTGGATATGAGTTTTGTCTGAGTGATGTTTGGATTGTTTCTGAGTTCTTTCAATATCCTTTCCTGTGTTTTATTAAGTTTATCCTGATTGTGTTCTGCTGTTAATCCTGATGATGGTATCTCATCACTGTTGATTCTGGTAAACGGCAAGGTAACTACAATAGAGTTTTCTCTGAACTCAAATGCATCTCTGCCGTAGATTGATACAATTTTTGGAACTCCTCTTCCAGACCGCTCACTGATATGCAGCTGAAGGAAAATATCAGATAATTTCTGGTTTACCGGGATAGATTCGCCATTGTAAAATCCTTCTCTTGTTTGTTTTGGTGCAAGTGTCCCGCGCGAGAGGATTTCAATGCGGTCAGAGTAAATTGTTATCATTGGTGCGTTTCCGTCAAGCCATTTGTTATGCACAAATGCGTTGATAAGAGCTTCAGAAAATGCACTGGAATCAAAAAGCGGAACGTCTTTGCGTTCAACCACCCGATTACGTTCATCTGTCTGGATTAGATTAATTACATCTCCATACTCAATGAGTTTTTCAAGGGAATTTAATAGACAGGTATTGCCAAATTCTTTTATGGAGAAAAGCGGTGATGCTTTTGTTTTTCCTCTAAATATGGATACACGAATGGGGATATGGCTGTCATCTGATAACAGCTGTGCCAGGATGTTGTATCTGTTGTTTTTTGTGAGGAGTCCAAGGTTTTGTTTGAATGTTTCTTCACGAAGGGTAATTCCGCGCCCAGCGTAATACGTGAAGAGTTTTCCGAAGGTAAGATTCTGATATTCAGATTCAGTTGATGATATTGTGGGATGTCCATTACGTAAGATGTCAAAGAGTGCGGATTCACGTTCAGGATATTTTGCGACATTGACTTTGCTTGAACCTATTCTGATATATCGAACTTCATCGAACGCTGTAGGTA
>DALTWR010000033.1 GCA_029986975.1 Methanocorpusculum sp. | reverse complement strand
ATTTTAAATCAGTAAAATCGTGCAAAAATAGAGCAGCAGTTACCTTTACGTCAAAGCAAAGATAATCATATACATATAAACAGGTGTTAAAAATGCCGGCATAAAACTGCTCAAAAGCATGCATACGAAACACAACATCTGTTGACAACAGCCCTGCAGAAGTAATCAAAATGAAAACCGGAAAATAACAACAAGAGGCACTAAAATCATGTACACATTCCTTATTGGTATCGCCATACTCATCATAGGCTATTTCACCTGGGGCAAAGTTGCTGAAAAAATATTTTCTCCGGACAAGCGATTAACTCCTGCCATAACAGAACGGGACAACACAGACAAACTGCCTCTGCCTGACAAGAAAAACATGCTGATTCAGCTGCTTAATATTGCAGGCATAGGGCCAATTGTGGGTGTGGCTCTTGGAATACTGTTTGGCCCCATTGTGTTTATCCTCATGCCCATCGGAAACGTATTGGGCGGAGCAATTCATGATTATTTTACCGGCATGATTTCCGCCAGAAATAGAGGACATGACCTGCCGCTGCTGATTTCAAAGTTTCTTGGAAAACGGATAAGCACCGTATTTTCAGTACTGCTCATTGCGGGACTTTTGCTCCTTGTTACAACATTCATCAACATCCCGGCGGGATTCATTGAAATAATGATACCGCTTGGAACCGCTATGATTATACTCGCGGTTGTGTGCATATTTCTCTATTACATCCTCTCATCCGTTCTTCCGGTTGATAAAATAATCAGCAGGATATATCCCTATATGGGGGCGCTGATTATGGTTGTAACGGGAGGAATTGCCGTAATTCTCATGATAACACATGCAGGCGATATCCCTGACATTCCGCTGAGCATTGATGGAATTCTGGGGGCATTTAATGCACACCCCGCTGGGCAGCCGCTGATACCCATGCTTTTCGTAACCATTGCCTGTGGAATTCTTTCAGGATTCCACTCAACCCAGTGCCCGATTATATCCCGCACACTTACCTCAGAGCAGAACGGACGAAAGGTGTTTTACGGGATGATGATTGTTGAAGGTATGATTGGTATGATTTGGGCAGCAGCAGCATCAGTGTACTATGCTGCAAATACCAATGCGATGATGGAAAATTTATCAGGCAACACGGTTGTTTATAATACCATTGAGTATCTGTTTCCCTATCCGCTGGTTGTTCTGTCAATTATTGCACTTATCTTCCTTGCAATTTCAACAGGAGATACAGCGCTTCGCGTTCTTAGGACATCAACTGCAGCACTGCTGAAGATTCCGCAGGATAAGCCGGTAAAACGACTTCTTATGCTTCTTCCGTTTATTGTGCTGATTGTTCTGCTTCTTGTCTGGTCAAATTTGTCAAGTAATGGTTTTTCACTTCTTTGGAACTATTTCTCATGGTTTAATCAGGTTATTGCTTGTATTGCATTTCTGATGATTTCCTCGTATCTTGCATCCAAGAAGAAACCGTGGATGATTTCAGCAGTTCCTGCAGCATTTATTATTTTTGTCTGTGTGTGTTATATTCTCTGGATTAGTCCGGAGCATCTGGCAGGAGCACCGGTAGGTTTCGGTTTGCCGCTTGAGGTTTCATACGCTATAGCGGGAATATGTGCAGTTATTTTCCCGCTGCTTGCTGTTCTGCGCGGTAAAGCGCTTGGCAGAATGGGTGATTTTACGGCAGATGTTCAGCCGGTTTATCCGTCTGCAGATAAAAATGATGAGTGAGTCGGGATATTTTCTCCTGTAATTATTCCCTCCCTTATTTTTGAACATGGACTATTTTCTTTTTTGAATTTGTACATAATGGATTCTCTCCTCATTCGGATGAAGGTCTTGGCTGTTACCAAAATTATTCGGATTTGGAAACAAAACAAAACCCAAACAAAAGTTTGTTTTAAAAACTAAGGCAGAATACCACCCACCATCCACCATAATACCTTAGTCAAATTCAGCCAAAATAAATAACCAAAACAAAAAACCAACCTCAAAAACAACTCAGAATCCTCATCGCCAAACACAAACCCCATGAAAAAAGAAATTATTGCCCGCTCTAAATAAAGCGCGCACAAAACCAGACAGCCTGTCGGGAAACCATTTCCCGAAAAACCCGTCAGCTGTTTTAATTCATATCTGCATCAGCTTTCGTGATCTTCCACGTCGTACTCGTTCCCGAATATCCCCAGCGCACAATATCAAACTCCTGACACTGCTCTGCAAGAATCGACAGCGTCGTTCCAATCTCCCGTGAAGTAACACCAAGCTCGGACGCGATATGTTTTGCCTTAAAATAAATACTCCCCTTCGCTGTAGCAGCTTTTAGATAATTGATAAGCCGCATTTGTTTATCAGTATAATTCTGCGTCATCTAACACTCCATGAGGTTCCCGGATAATTCGGGAGAGACAAACTCTACTCATATATCTGACCTGAAATAATATCAATAGAAAGTTACTGTGCATGGTACCACATTATGCAGGTGAGGGTGCCATACGAAATGGAAAATGGCCTAAATCATCAGATGGAAGTGAGGATAATATTATGCTTACAGTGAATTGAGCTCTCTGCATACCTTAATACCCTCACAAAACCCACAATATATAGTACTTACATAAGTAACATAAAATCCCCATTCAAACCCCTCACGGAGACATATACATGAATACTCTGCAGGAAGATGAATTCGTATCCGAAATGACAAAAATAGGCATGACAAACTATGAAGCGCGTGTCTATTTCGTCCTGTATCAGCTCAAATACGCAACAATCCAGGACATCTACAAAGTAAACGCCATCCCGCGAAACAAAATCTATGAAACCCTTGAAAGTCTCGACAAAAAAGGATTTGCCGCAGTCATCGGAAACAATCCTCTCAGGTATGCCTGCTGCGACATAGAAAAAACCTTTGCTGCACTCAAAAGCCGCGAGATGGAAAAATTCGAACACGCAGAAAACTATCTGAAAGAATACGAGCAAAACACCCTCGCCGAAAAATTCCCCTTCGAAACCCATGCCTACGGACTTCACTCAAAATGGGCAATAGAAAACCATCTCCAGACCATCATCCAGAGAACACAGGAAGAGTTAGTCATTGGCGTATATGATACCGAATACTTCAACAAAATCATAAGCGCAGTACAACTTAAAAAAATCGCAAAAAAAGTAAACCTCTACATCGTCGTAAAAGACCAGACAGATGCAGAGAAAATTCCCGTGCGCTGCTCTATCTTCGGCGAAGAAAGTCTCAAAGACATAATGCCTAAGTATGAAAACTATGAACAAAAATCCGCAGAACGAAGCCACAACACCAAACTGGCACTTATTTCCGATAGAATAACCATCCTGCTCATAGATAACGCAAACGGAGAACTATCCGGCACCGTGCTTCTTTTGGAACACACATTTTTCATAGAACTGCTGTTTAAGTACATGCAGAAGTACCTGATACCGGTGCGGTAATACCAATGCGGCAGGTACGCTTACAAAACCAATCTCTTTTATATGATACAAACCAAAATGAAACTATGTCTGTTCAGGTAACAGGAATTAAAGGCATCCCTCTGATTAAAAAAGGCGATGACATTGCAGCAATCCTCTGCAAAAATACTGAATTTGCCGATGGAGATATCGTCTGTATCGCATCCACCATCGTTTCAAAAGCGTTCGGCTACACCCGTGCATTAGCTGATATTGAACCATCACAGCGCGCTTTTAACATCTCAAAACTGACCGGAGAAAATCCGCGGTTCTTACAGGGAATTCTTGACTCATCCAAAGATGTCATCATTGAATACCCGTTCATCTTATCAGAAGTCCCCTGCGGACACGTGGGAGTCAGAGCGGGCGTTGACAACAGCAATATCGAAGGAGAAAACATCATCATCCTCCCGAAAGACCCTATGAAAGATGCTGAAAACATCAGAAACGGCATCTTTGAGATCTGCAAAAAGAAGGTAGGCGTTATCATTACTGATACCTGCGGCAGAGCATTCAGGAGAGGACAGTGCGGGACAGCGATTGGCTGGTCCGGCATGACTGCAATCCGTGATTTCAGAGGAGACCATGACCTTTTCGGACTCGAACTCGAAATCACTGAAGAAGCTGTTGTTGATGAGATTGCCGCATTTTCCAACTTCATCATGGGAGAAAGCAACAACGGAATCCCTGCCGTAAAGTTCTCCGGCTGCGGCGAGTGGAAAGGTCACGACAATCTCTACTTCACCAAAGAAGAAGACTTCATCAGAAAAGCAATCCACATCTGATATGAAACTGGTACTCGCTATAGACTTAAAAGACGGAGTTGTGGTTCACGGCAAATCAGGAAACCGCAGTGAGTACGCTCCGCTGACATGGGGTTTGTCTCCATCAGCCGAGCCGTTTTCCTATGTTTCTTTTATGAAGCCGAAGTATCTCTATGCCGCAGACCTTGACAGAATCGCGCTCGAAGGAGATCACACAGAAACGATTCTGAAACTCGCCGGCATGGTTTCTGAACTTTATGCAGACAGAGGGACAACAATTCCTGAAGAGTATCTGCCGAAACCGATTAACACTATTGTAGGAACTGAAACCGCTGATGCGCCGCTTGAAGAGTTCTCAGGCGGATTTTTAAGCATTGATACAAAAGACGGCAAAGTAATACCCAATGGAGAAGACCCGGTTTCCTGTCTGAAATCTGCAGATGCGGCAAACTTTGACGGATACATTATCCTCAACATCACCTCAGTGGGAACTGCTTGCGGTATTGACAGAGAGTACGCGGAAAAACTTCGTGCGGCAACAAAGAAGCCGTTGTTTTACGGCGGCGGCGTTTCTTCGGTAGAAGACCTTGAGCTGCTGAAAGAGATTGGATTCGACGGCGCTATTATCTCTACTGCAGTTCATACGAAACATATCCCGCTTGAACTTCTTCAGGAGGGTGAACTATGCTGATTACGCTGGAAGGAATTGACGGCTCAGGAAAATCGACGCTTTATGAGGGTTTAAAGACGCGGCTTTCTGACCTTGATGTTTTGTTTACCCGGGAGCCGGGGTCTCCGTATCTTGGAGACGCCGTCCGAAAGGCAATCGCTGATAACAGCGACCCGCTTGCTGAAGCTGCGCTTTTTGTTGCAGATCATGCGGTGCATCTCGCAGATGTCGTCCGCCCTGCGCTTGATAAAAAGCAGATTGTAATCTCTGACCGCTACACTGATTCACGGTTTGCGTATCAGCAGGTGTCACTTAAAGGGGTGCACCCGAATCCGTTAGCGTGGCTTACTGCTGTTCATAAAGGCTGGTCGATTACGCCGGACCTCACATTCCTTCTTTTAATCGACCCGGAAAAAGCTTTGATGCGGGTGTCAGGTCGCGGGGAGACTGAACACTTTGAGCAGAAGGAGTTTTTAGAGGCTGTGCAGAAGAATTATCTTGCACGGATGGAAGAAGAGCCGTTCAGGTTTGTGTTAGTTGATGCAACGCTTCCGCCGGAGACGATTCTGGATTTTGTGGAGCGGAGTATCAGAGAGCGGGCGACGTGGAAGAAATAGATGAGGGTATGCTTTTTTTGAGCAGCAGAGTTTATGTGGAGTTGTTTATCTGAGGCAGCAGCTATGGATAAACGTCTGTTACGTCTTTACATAGAGCACTGTGCGCTTCCGACGCTTTTCTTTGAGCACAAGGAAAATCTGCTTGCAAAAATCATCAGAGAAGAGGGGAAGTTTTTTGCAGACCTGTTTCAGCGGGCAGTTGATATTGAGTATGCCGGTGAGACCTCGCCATATACAGAAGATGATTTCAAGATAGTGCCTATGGGTATGAAGGATAAGCGCTGTTCACTGCATATTTTATTGCCTGAACCTGATGCGCCTCCGGAGTGTGAGGCTATAATTATGTGCTATAAAATTTCTAAGAAGGGGTTGTATGATCTGCATTACTTTACGATTGAAAAAACAGAGGATGAGCCTGTGCTGTGCGAATGGACAGAAAACCAGATGCATATAAATCACGGGCGTCTGACGCCTATGAGTGAATTAAAATAAGCACCATGAGACTTCGTCTCATGGTGCTTATTTTCTGCATTCTCTTTATCAAACTGTCATTAAACCCATCACACCCCTCATAAATGCCTTTAAATTCAAATCGGAGAGGGGGGGAGAGAATTAAAGAGATACTTTCCCGTTTTCCGTCATGGATGTAACAACAATCTCTTCTTCTAAACCCCGTACTGAAAGTTTATTCTCTCACTATGCTAATATAATATACATAACGCCGAAGCAGCCCGCTTTGGAGACGTACGTATCACTGTCTTATGATTTCCAATCGAAGAAATACCAGTTCCTCTTTTGTAAATCGAAAGAACTTCCGCCGCACTGAAGAACCTGACCAGAAACCGGAATAACAAAGATAAACTCATGATAAAGGAAAACAACATTCTCCTCTACGAAGACGAAAACGGAAAAACATCCATAAACGTCCGCTTTGCAGAGGAAGACATCTGGATAACGCAAACACAGCTTGCAGAAATATATCAGACAACACAGCAAAACATCAGTCTGCACATAAACAACATATACAAAGAAGGTGAACTGCCAAAAGATGCAACCCACAAGGAATTCTTGTTAGTTCAAAGAGAAGGGAACAGACAGGTAAAAAGAAACACAGCTCACTACAATCTCGACATCATAATTGCAATAGGATACAGAATACAATCCCCGGTTGCCACCCGTTTTAGAAGATGGGCAACACAGCGCCTTCACGAGTATATTCAAAAAGGATTCACTCTCGATGATGAACGGCTCAAAAACGGACGAAACCGCTATTTCAGAGAACTGTTGCAGAGAATCCGTGACATTCGTTCGAGCGAACGAAACCTCTATCAACAGGTTACAGATATTTATGCAACAGCAATCGACTATGACCCGCGATCCAAAATCACTCTGACCTTTTTTGCAGCTGTACAAAACAAGCTGCACTATGCGGTTCACGAACACACGGCAGCTGAACTCATATACGAACGTGTTGATAACCAAAAACCATTCGTAGGTATGACAAACTTCAAAGGAAAATATGTCACTGTGGATGATGTTAAAATCGCCAAAAATTATCTCTCCGAAAAAGAACTGCAGCGGCTGAATTTAATGGTGTCTCAATTTCTGGATTTTGCTGAGCTTCAGGCACTTGACGAAATCCCTATGACCATGCAAAACTGGGTTGATGCCTTGGATAAACAAATTATAGCGAGCCGGCGAAAAATACTGGAAGGACATGGGACAATATCTCATGAAGCAGCAGTAGAAAAAGCTGAACGTGAGTATAAAGAATACCGCAGACGCGAGCTTGCAAATCTAAAAAGCGATTATGATTTATTCATGGCGGACATAAGAAGAATTGAAGAAGAAACAGCAGCATACATTCATGAAAAACCACCCGGCGAGTAATTTATGAGGGCATACTTTGGAAGGATTTGACAAAGTCTGTGCTATCCTGAAATTACGTTATATACTTTTTACAAATCAAAGCTTGTGATATATTCAATTACCTCTATTCTCTAATAGAGGGCTGTTACCGGGTTTTTTATATCGGCACAAGTGGGGAATTTTATTCCGCCATGCCTGAGGAAAATACGTCCGCCATTAACCGTATCAGTTTCCTCTTTTGTTTCTTTCATCTCCCCATCATCTTCAACGCACTCCGAATCCCTTTCTTTACCTTATCCGGCAACACTTTCTCC